>CAXNNN010000092.1:0-9393 GCA_964203095.1 Verrucomicrobiaceae bacterium
GGCGTATCTTTTCCCGCCGTTGCCCTCGCTGGAAGCCATGACCTCGCAGCAACGAACCCTTGTGTATTCAGAGCTGCGCAAGTATCCAGCCAACGAATTTCACGCCGAGCCCGTGCTCATAACGTCAGGGGATGTGGATGATTGGTTCGGCAGCAGCAAATTGCGCCCCGAAATCATCGCCAAGTTAAAGGAGTATACTTATCAGCGCGGCGACACCCTGGCCTTCAGCGACCTACCAGCCGTGATGAACTACGCCCAAGGTGAAGAAGAAGCCCGGGCCATGGTGAAGGCATTCACACGCACCCGCGCACTGATGGTGAAGATGATCGTTGAGAACAAGGCGGACATCGAAACGATCATGACCTATTGGACGACTGGCCTAAACCTCCGTCGCAAGGACATGCAGCCCTTGCTTGAGTCGATCGTCGACGTGGGCGCAGAAAAAATCGACTTGGTTCATATGCTACCGCCCTTGCCGCGGAAGCTGCTCATGACCTACCCTGACCCTGGCATGGCCAAGGAAGGTGTTTACCCCGACTGCCACTGGACCTCACTCAACTTCTTCAATTACAACGCCCAGCCTTACTTGCTGGACTCGCGGCTCGCCACCACTGCGGTGCTGGAGCGATTTAATCCAGTCGATGCGCCCTACAAGTTCGGCGATATCCTCTTCTTTTTGGATGCGCAGCGCGGCGACGCCTTCCACTCCTGCGTCTACATCGCCGACGATATTGTGTTCACCAAGAATGGAAGGAACGTCCTCTCTCCCTGGATCTTCGCTAGGTTAGAAGATGTGAAGCGAGTTTATCTCTTCGACAACAACGGGCGCATCCAAGGCTACCGCAACAAAAACGCCCCACCTATCGTCGGCAGCGACGATTAGGCGTTTAGTTCAGCTATCACCTCAATCTCCACCAGTGCGCCCAGCGGGAGCTTGGCCACCTGCACGGTCGAACGGGCGGGCTTATGGCCAGAAAAGGCAGCCTCATACAAGGGGTTCACCTTCGGGAAATCGGCCATGTCCTGAAGGAAGACTGTCGCCTTCACCACCTGTTGAAGGCCGATGTCCTGCGAAGCCAAAACCGCACGAATGTTAGCAAACACCTGCTCTGTCTGCCCTTCCACGTCCGCAGCCTCGATCTTGCCTGTTGCGGGGTCGATTGGAATCTGGCCCGAGCAGAAGAGAAAACCCATGGATTTGACGGCCTGGGAGTAGGGGCCGATGGCCGAAGGAGCGCCGGGAGCGTTATTGATGGGGTTCATGGGAAAACATGAAACAGGCAGTTCCAGTGACAACCAGATAATGACTCGCGCTCGCCTTCTTGCTTTTGGTTTGCCTCTCTTTCTGCTTGTCTACTCTTCCCATCTCTCATGCCGCTCACCTTTGTCCGCTACAAGCACGCGCGCTTCTCCGCGCGCTTCCCTGAAAATTTCCGCTACTCGCCGAGCCATTACTGGATGGCACCCGTGGATGGCGAGCCCGGGCTTTGGCGAGTCGGTTTCACCAAGTTCGCCACTCGGATGCTCGGCGAGCTGGTCGATTGCGAGTGGCAAAAGAGTGAAGGCGATGCCGTGGAGCCGGGGCAGGTCGTCGGATGGGTCGAGGGATTCAAGGCCGCGAGTGATGTCTATTGCGTGATGAACGGTGCCTTTGCAGGAGGCAACGACTTCCTGAAGCAGGACGCCTGCATCGTGCGCAGCGATCCGTATGAGCAGGGCTGGCTCTACTCCGTGCGCGGCGAACCCGAGTCGGAAAGCGTGGATGTGCATGGCTACATCGCTCTCCTGGATGCAACGATCAAACGCATGGCTGAGACCTCGCACGCAGAGGACGCACCGCCCATGGAGGAAGAATAAGCTGCATAAGGTTGCATCCTGACGCTCTTCCAGGCAAACTACCCCCCTTTTTATGGCAAATCGCAAAGGCATCGTTCTCGCTGGCGGCTCTGGCACCCGGCTTTATCCCCTGACCATCGCAGTCAGCAAGCAACTCATGCCCGTCTATGACAAGCCGATGGTGTATTACCCCATCTCGTGCCTGATGCTGGCGGACATTCGCGACATCCTCATCATCTCCACACCACATGATTTGCCGAACTTCCGCAAGCTCCTCGGCGACGGCTCGCAGTGGGGCGTGCGCATCGAGTATGCTGAACAACCCAAGCCTGAAGGCCTTGCCCAAGCCTTCATCATCGGTGAGCAGTTCATCGCCGGTGGCAAAGCCGCACTCGTGCTTGGCGACAATCTCTTCTATGGCTCACAGTTCCGCACCGCCATCGAGAAAGCGACCCAGCAAGACGAGGGTGCCACTATTTTCGGCTATTACACGGCCACCCCTGAAATCTACGGCGTGGTCGAGTTCGACGCCGCAGGTAAGGCCATTAGTCTGGAAGAGAAGCCCGCGAAACCGAAGAGCAACTACGCTGTGCCCGGCATCTATTTCTATGACGAACGTGTCGTCGAGCTCGCCAAGGCCTTGAAGCCCAGCCCGCGTGGTGAGTTGGAGATCACCGACTTGAATCGTATCTACTTGGAAAAGGCCGAGCTGAATGTGGAAGTCCTGGGTCGTGGCACGGCTTGGCTGGACACCGGCTCACCGGACGCCCTTGCCGAGGCGACTGATTTTGTGAAGGTCATTCAGCATCGCCAAGGCCTCAAGATCGCCTGCCTGGAAGAAATTGCTTTCAGCAAGGGGTGGATCAGCAAGGATGAACTGCTGACCACCGCCGAGCGCTTGGGCAAAACCGAATACGCGACCTATCTGAAGAAGCTGGCCCAGTACGAAGGCAGCGCGGGTATCAAGACCCTTGGCGCTTAGTCGCCCTGGGCCTGTGCCGCCGCATCGTCCTCTGCCCAATCGGCCATCAGCCGCGAGAGCTTCCGCTTCAGGCCCGCCTTCGCCACCGGCGACATGCGGTCAATGAAGAGAATGCCATTCAAGTGATCGATCTCGTGCTGGAAGGCACGGGCCAGTAGCCCATCGGTCTCGATGGTCACGGTTGCACCGTCTAGCGTTTCATACGTGACCTTGATGTCCGTGGAGCGACGAATCTGTCCACGCAGGTCCGGGAAGCTCAGGCAGCCTTCCTCATCTGAAACCTTGTCTCGCCCAAGTTCCAGCTTCGGGTTGATGAAGATGATCGGCATGTGCGCGACCATGTCCTTGTCCACGCCATTGATCGTGAAGTAGCTGACGCACTGCGGATTGTGCGACACGTCGATGACCGCCATCTGCTCATCCACGGCGACTTGAGGTGCGGCTAGCCCCACCCCGCGCTCGTCGTTCATAGTCTCCAACATATCGGCAGCCAGCTGGCGATGCCGATCAGTGACTTGGGTGATGGAGCGGCACTTCGCACGAAGCACGGCTGTAGGGTAGCGGACAACTTTCAGGACCATGGAAACTGACTAACTATTGTTGGATTTGGCGGGGCGACCGAAGATGCCTCTCGGCTTCCGCGTTTCTTGCTCAGCAAGCAGCTTGACCTTGGGTTCTTCGGTTGGGCCTTCACTTTGAATGATAGTCACGGGTGTGCCAACACTGACTGTATCATAAATGCGTTTGGTAAAGGCGCGTGGCAACCCCCACAGCCATGCGAGGCCGGCTGCCCGGGCCGCAGCCAATGTGCATGCCTAAGCCGTCGTTGGTGATGCGCATCCAAAAGGTCATCTGGGAACCATCGAAGCAGCCGCCTTCAGGGATTTCATCCGCGCCCATCTTGCCGTCGTTGTTCACCACCTTGCCATCCTTGTCATCGATCTTGCCATAGAGGTTGGAGTTTTTGTCCACCTTCATCTCCTTCACAGTGAACCTGCCCGTGGGCGTCGGGTGGTTCGTTGTGCTTAAGGCTACCATGGTCCAAGCAATCTCCTGCCCGCCGCGGTAGATCGTGGACTTCTGCTGATCGATCACGATCTTCACAGAAACCGGCCCCTTCGCCGCACCGGCCGCCGCCTCATGCCATTCAAACAAGACCTTCGGCTTGTTCGGGTCCTCCGGAGGTGTTAGAGGCGTTGCAGCACTGGAACTGACCAAGGCCATCACTGCCAGTAGACACAACTTGGACGTCGTATGAGTAGGGTTTTTCGTCACGCCGATGGAAGGGTTAGGCCGCCAGATATAGCACCCGCCTCCTGCGCGACAACTGCCGCTTCCTGGATTTGCCTCCGCCTTTGGGCGGATAAGGCGAACCCCCGATCAACGCAAAACGGGCCGAGGGTTCGCCTCGGCCCGTGAATCCAAATCGTCTTCGCTTACTTGCTGTTCTCCGCAAATTGCGCGTCGAAGATGATCTTCGAAGTCGGGAAATCGAGCTTTTTCACGAATGCGGCGGACTCGGCAGCGCCGAACTCGCGGTCCATGCCACCATCCTCCCATTCCACGCTCAGCGGACCGGCGTAGTCGATATCGTTGAGCGCACGGATGATCTTCTCGAAGTTGATGTTGCCACGGCCCACCGACTTGAAGTCCCAGTAGCGCTCCGGCTTGTGGAAGTCCACATGGCCACCGAACACGCCCGCGTCGTGGCCCAGGTTCCAGGCCACATCCTTCATGTGTGCATGGAAGATGCGGTCCTTGAACTCATAGATGAACTTCACGTAATCGACGCCCTGGTAACCGAAGTGCGAAGGGTCGTAGTTGAAGCCGAAGGCCGGGTGGTAATCGACCGCTTCCAGCGCGCGACGGGCGGAGCTGATGTCGAAAGCGATCTCCGTCGGATGCACCTCGAGCGCATACTTGATACCGAGCTTCTGATACTCGTCGAAGATCGGCGTGAAGCGCTTGGCGAAGTCCTTGTAACCAGCCTCAATCTGACCCGGCAGGTTCGGCGGGAAGCTGTAAACGAGGTGCCAGATGCTGCTGCCCGTGAAGCCATTCACAACGCTGACGCCAAAGCGTTTCGCGGCATGAGCGGTCTTGATGAGTTCCTCAGCGGCACGCTGGCGCACGCCTTCAGGATCACCATCGCCATAGATGTAGTCCGGCAGGATCTGGGCGTGACGTGGATCAATGTTGTCGCACACGGCCTGACCGACCAAGTGGGTGGAGATCGCATGGCACTGCAAGCCAGCGGCCTTCAGCTTCGCGCGCTTGTCGTCGCAGTAGGCCTGATCGGCCTTCGGCACTTCGAAGTGATCACCCCAGCAAGCCAGCTCCACGCCATCGTAGCCAAAGGCCTTCGCTTTTTGCAGCATTGTATCCAGCGGCAGATCAGCCCACTGGCCAGTAAAGAGAGTCACAGGACGGCCCATAGTTTTGTTTGGTTAGGTTTGAGAACGGCCGCGATTCTGCCGCAGGAAAGCAGGGCTTGGCAAAGGGAAAATGGCGACACTTCACGGACCTCGCATAAGACGGCTCCATTCATCGTCATTCAGCGGGAACGGACTCTCCTTGAAGGTGGCGTAGTCGATCTCGACCTGTCGGGGCGGCGGGTTTCGTCGCTTGATCTGTTTGAGCCGATACGTCGCCTCCCAGAAGAACAAAATGCGCTGCTTGAGGACGCCGATCTCGCGGGCCTCGGGCTTGTTCAGCATCTTACTGGTTCGCTGTGGCAGCCAGTCGCTATAGCGGCGAATGAGCTTGGGGAACTCCGTGACCAAGCTGGTGCCGCCGTCTGTGCTGTCCCAGGCATCGCACATCAGGATGAAGCCCGCGAGGTCACCGGGCTTGGTGCCCGTTTTTTCGCGGTAGTGGTCTTCCAACCACCAGCCCAGGTGGCCCATCGTGGTCAGGCCAGACTCGTGAAGCTTTAGCGTTCCATCGCGGTAAGCCTTCTCGTAAAGCGTGTTGAAGGCAGTGATGCGATGCTGGTCAAGCTTCAGCCTCACCAGGAAACGCGCATCGCAGACCAGAACCACGACCGTGAGCACCAAGCCCAGACGCGACCAAAGCGGCGATGGCGGGGCAGCACTCGAGGACTTGGCCCCCATCACGGAGGCCACCACGCCCCACCACACCATCTCCACGAAGTAATAGTCGAATTTGCCCGAATACAGCGTCAACAAGGTGGCGCATCCCAAGGCTGCGAGCAGCGCTCCGCCCGAAGGCCTGCGCCAAGCCATGATCAGGCCCAGACCTGCGAGGGTTCCTCCTGCACCGAAGTAGAGGCGCTGCCAGGAATCATTGTAGCCACTGTGCGTCCATTGCAGCCAGCTTACGCAGTTGATGGCGATCTGTGAGCCTACTAGCATGGCCACGATGGCGAGCCACGGATTGATGGAGCGCTGACTTGGCTTGATCAGACCGCCGAGACCGAAGCCCGCCACCAGGGCGGCCAGGCAGAGTGCTAAGGTGACGTGCCGCGTGCCCAACCCTGACAAGTCAAAGGTGGTGTGATTCACCCAGGCCTGCCCGGTGTTCGCGTTCATGCCGCTCTTCACCGCGAGGAACCAGACACCTCCGGCCACAATCAGGACTGCGGGCCGCCAGTTTCTTTGCTTCCAGCCTTCTTCCAGCATGAACCAAAAGGGCAGGGCCATCCATCCGATGGCGCTCTGGCGATTGGCCAACGCTATCGCCCAGAAGAGAAAAAAGGCAAGCCAGTTGCGCCGGCCAAAGGCCCAGATGCACATCCAGAAGCAGCCCCAGTAAAGCGCCGCGCCGGTGAACATCAGGAACATGAAAAGCACCGTCGGAGAGGCCAGCAGCACGAGTGCCAGAGGCACACGACGCACCGGGCCGAGGCCTTCATCTTTTAGCCACAAGGTGAGCCCTAAAAAGGCGAGGCCAGCCGCCACAGCCAGCTGCCCATGCACCGCGATGGACATGCTGTCGGTCAGCGCGAACATGATGGCGGCCAGCGACGAGGTGGAGGCTGCCCAGGGTGCCAGATACTCGGATGTCCATGGGCGGCCACGTTGGAAGGTCTCGACGACAGATTTTAGATACCAGAAGTCGTCATCCATCACGACCACCATGGACGGCAGCATCAGCCAGATAAGGAGGCCAAAGGCACCGGCTGAACCAAGCAAGATCAGCCAGGTGAGGCGAGTGGATGAGGGCAATGAAGTGGTCATGGCAAAATGAGTTTCACTTCACCGGACAGCCGCCAGAAAGTGCCGGTCTTCACATCGAGCACATAGGCCCGGAAGGTCGCCTCCCCCTTGGGTAACGGCTTGCGGCTCAGATTCATGGGGATCGTCGTGAAGCGGCAGGTTTCCTTGCCGGTTAGCACTTCATAAGCCCAGCCAATGCGGCTCTCCTGCTCGCGTGCGTCCTTGCGGTCGGCGAGTTTCAACTCTCGCAACCTACGGGTGGCTAGGCCTTGCCACTGCTCTGGCCCGTCCTTTGGCTGAACGGAGATGGCGACGGCACCAGCGGTCCTTTTGGTCTTCCTATTTAGCGCCCAGCCACGAAGATAGACGCCTGTGGGTGCGAGACTGCCAGACCTAATCTGGCCCTCCCAGAGCTGCGGATCGTCCACCACCGTGGCTTCGGAGACAAGGGGACTCTTGATCGTCTTGACACCCAAAAGGCCGAGGCTCTCCAGCTCATCGAGCATGGTGAAGATTCGCTCCCCGGCAGAGGGTGCCACACCATCAAGAGGCACGGGCTCCACCGCCACCTGACGCAGCGCGGCAGCGGCCTCAATTTGCTGTCCCCCTGCGTGTCTTCGCTCCGCGTCCCAGAAACCATGCAGAGCACCCACACCTCCCCCCCATACAACAGGGATCAGCACCCAAAGCGCGCAGATCACTTTCTGCCAGCGCAGGACGAAATGCCCCATGAGAGCCAGCAATCCAATGTGCAGCCACAGTGTGTAGGCAGGGTAGCGGCATTCGAAGGGAATGGCATACGGATGCTCCGCCCGCGCCATGGCCAGCGCGCACGCATTGCCCAGCCCAAACAACCCGCACAGCAGCCAGGGCACCACCTTTGGCCAGTCAAGTTCGGCACGGCGTTTCCACAACACGCCAAGCACCAGGGTCCAGAGCAGCAAGGCTCCTGCACCAATCCAAGGCGATACGATCCACATGCCTTGATTGCGATCTTCCTTGTTCATCGTGAGCAACAGCTCCGACATGGGTGCGGCGATCACACGCAAGAGGAAGAGAGCATAGGTCAGCGGTTTGGCTGCAAAGCCTTGCACCATTTGCGATTCCTCTACCCCCTTGGATTCCGGCCACTCCAAAAAGAAATACCAAGTCGTGCCCGCTAGCATGAGCAGAAAGACCGCCGCACTGCTCAGCCACCGCCGATCCGTGCATCCTAACCGCATTGCCTCAACGACTAACATGAGCGCGATCAATCCCCATGAAAACCAGCCATTGAGGAAGGAAAGCGTAGCAGCGACCGCACAGAAGCAGGCGGCCAGCGTGCGCCAGATCAGGGGCCAGTGGACTTGCATCACTGTCAGCGCTCCAATGCTGCACCAAACAACGACGGCGTAACAGATCTGCACTCCCCATGACCAATTCATCCATTGGAACGGCGACAGAATGTGGCCCACAGTCAGCCATGCGGCCAGATAACGCCAAAGCACTGGGCCCGAGAGCCGACAGCGGATCAGCCACAGCAACATCGTGGCCGTGAAGGCACTAAACATCACACACAAGAGCGATTCTACACGAAGGTCACCACCGAAGAACCGGAAGACGATCCAGTTGAATAAATGAGGCACGTCGTGCCGGCTGTCATTGCCTGGTGCATGGATGAACTCCCAGAGACTACCCGTTCCCTGCAGCATCTTTATGTAAGGCTTGAAAGACATAAACCAGGCGTCCGCATGCGGCACCAAAATGCAGTGATTCCAGGCCAGATAGATCGGCATCACCAGGAAGATGAGCGGCAAAGACCAAGGCCATGCGCGGGTGGAAACTAGGTGCGTGAAGCGATGCATGAAGGGGGCCATTTGAGATTATTGGCACGGTAGTCCTGCCAAATCACAACTAACCCGGCAATCAGAATTAATTATTATTTGGATTAGTTTAACTTATTCAACGTCAACCAAGCCACGCATTGAGCCCTATAAGGTCGAACCTTGACCGCCATCCAATCAGACCAAACTCGGGCTGAGAGCACTGTGTTCCTGCCCTCACATTCGTCACCTTGCTCTCCCTTTAGCGAGGAGCCACTGGCCGTGTTGGCGAGATTGATTTATGTGTGCGCCGGCGACGACACCTCTTCCTGGAGTCCTTGATGAGATGAAACTGGACGAACAATTGGCTGGGGCCGACGAAGGGAATCCACGGCCCCAAAATAGAACGCACAAATCGACGCGTGGGCGCTTGATGCGAACAGGATACTTGTCTATCGGGTCGCTGCCACCTAGGAAGTGTCCGTGTGATCGTTAAAACATAAGTGCGGATGGTTGGCGCTCCAACGACAGGTTGGAGCGGTCTTGAAAGAGAACACAACCAACCATCCGACATGAAAAACAGAGCATCAAAACA
>CAXNNN010000093.1:0-9391 GCA_964203095.1 Verrucomicrobiaceae bacterium
CGTGGGTGACCTAACTATCCAGCCCGAGACGCAGTATAACAACCTTTTCAACAAGGGCAATCCTGTGGAGCGTGTCACCGTTGGGGCCTATCCCGGGCATGGACAGGTGCGACCTATCGAGTGGCAGGTGGGAAAAATGACTTACAAGGGCTTTGGCCGGTTTCCGACCATCAGCGAGGTGGCACTGCAATTTATCTGCACCGGCGATGGCTACACCGGCACAGATGAAAATCCCGACCCAGGTGCTTACAAAATCAATGTCAATGGCACGACGATTAGGAGCGGCGGTAAAACAGCACAAAGACTCGATCCAGGCCTCCCCTGGGAGGCTGGGAATATGCGGCACCCGCTAATGGAAAATGGAAAGGCTTTATTTTGGTATTCCAACATCCCGCCCTTCCCGGGCAGAAAGCTGTTTGAGGAGTGGGGCTGTAATTTTGATGTGCCAGAGAATAACCCTCGCCATCCCAGCCAGCATCCGGGCTGGAATCCCTTCAACTGGAACACCACCCTGGATTGGGACGCGGTCGATGGAGGTATCGCCCTCAAGGAAGACGAGAAACGTGTCCAGGCAGCCATCCAGTTGGAGTTGTTCATTCCCTCCGTGGGCTATACGAAGGTTGCTCCAGACTTCACGATCGTGCTGAACGGCAGCCAACTGAGTGGCTTGCAGGTGCAGGATGGTTCTGGCCGTTGGCGTGCGTTTTTCAGCACCACGAGCGACTTGGTGGTTCAATCCACCCCCGCGTATTGGGGTAGTCGGATGGGTGAGAGAGTCACCACAGGCAATGTCTCGCCGATGGGAGGGGCCTATGGCAGTGGCCCCCTCATGTCGGGACGCCAAGCGAAGGCTATCGGGAAAATGCCGAAGGATCCCAATTACACCGACACAGCCACCAGCGACGTCCACAGCGCCATGCTGAACTACCCGCTAGTCAGCAGTCCATTCACGGTGAAGCGGGGGCGCAATGCTCGCATCAAGTTCCGCGTGCCGAAAAATGCCATCCAGGCTGACATCTACGCGTCTCATGAATGGGGGCGGGCAAAGAATCGCACCCCTGTGCAGAGTGTGATGATCAAAATTCCAGGGGCTGCCGCTGGCGGGGATGGAACCCACTCGACGCCGGTTCCTCGCCTAGTGGTTTACTCGTCCGACCGTCGCAAAGTGGTCAGCAACGGCACCGTTACCGAAACGGAGGCGATTCACGCGGTGCGCTGGTGGGCCTTTAACTTCGCGGGGGCTGTGGGTCGCTACACAGGCACGCCTATAGCGGGCGGTGGCGGTCGTCTTGGCATCGATTACGATGGTATTCGAGCAAGAGTCGTGGAGGACGACGCACCTCCCCTTCGTTCGGGCACCTGGGGGCGCTTCCATGACCAAGCCCGCACTTCCGTAGGGTCGTTTGAAGAAGGGCGTGGTGTATCATCAGTGCCTGTCAGCACCCGTATTTATGGCTATTCGCCTTATGGTCCCTACACAGGCGTGAAGGCAAAAGAAGAGGATCTGGCGAATGAAGACCTTGTCACAGGCTCCCCGAATAAAGTGCATGTGTATGGTTACTGGGGTTCTGATTCAGTTCGCAGCATCATTCCCCGACACGGTGACTACCGCATTCTCGCCGCGAAAAAAGAGGTGCATGAGGATATTTGGCAGCTTCACCCGGTGTGGCAGGTCAATCCAGAGGCCCTGTTTGCCCACAATTTGACCGGTTCAAGTTCAGATGGTGAAGTCGGCTTCGATCCTGGCCTGAAGAGAAGTCCCTCAGGATCATCAACGACTGATATTGATGTCAGTCTCAGGCTTGTTCCGGGGGCCTGGTATCCGACTAGTCAGGTGCCTGACACACCTCTGACAAGCACGGCAGCGGCGCAGTCTGCCTCCCGGAGAGACTTTGACAATGCGCCCGGCGCTATGCGTGACGGTGCCTACATCAATAAGGCGGATGATGGCAATCTTAGCGTTGCCCAGTTCTGGTATGGAACCGAAAAGAAATTCTTCCAGACTCGAAATGCCTACTTCCTTGACAGCTTTCTGCAAATGCCGTCGAAGAACGCCTTCTTTACGCCCAACCGCCTGCTGACCGGTCCTGGTATGTTTGGTTCATTGCCCACGGGTGTGTTTGGGTCCCGCGCTTCCGGAGATAGCAATCCAACAGTAGATGGGGTGCCGTGGAGAACTCTGCTTTTCCGTCCGGACGTGAACGGTCATGTCGGGGCTCTGCCCCCTGCCGATCACAACATTCTTGATCTATTTTGGATGCCTGTGGTGGAGCCTTACGCCATCAGCGACAGCTTTTCCACCGCGGGTAAGGTCAACATGAACTTCCAGATGGTGCCGTTTTCGCACATCACCCGGGCAACGGCGATGCACGCTGCGATGAAGGGTGAGCTAATCACGGCGGTGTCTGCCAAAGACACCAACTCACTCTCAGCTGCCAAGGGACCGAACAATACCCTCATTTACAAGACGTTCCAAAACAGCAATACAGTGCCAAGAACCTATTGGTCGGAGACTCAAAACAGGCAGTGGCATCGTCAGATCAACATTAACGAGACGATCAGCCACATGAAGCGCCGTCTCAACTCTGCGGTTGGAGTTCCCGCTTCCCAACAGGGTCTATTCCGCACTGCCTCGCAGATATGTGAAGTGCATTTGATTCCCAACACGACCCGCGGAGCTGAGCCACCCGTGGTGGGCCTTCAAGGATCGGCATTGACGAGCACAATGAACACATTCTGGAACGAGAACAGCATCACTGGGGACAACACGCGAGAGCGGCCCTACACAAACCTTTACCAAAAGGTGACGACGCGCTCGAACACGTTCCGGGTCCACTTCTTGGCTCAAACAATCAGAAAAGCTAGGTCCTTAGCCCCAAACCAGGTTGATGAGCGCTTCGATAACGTCACTGCCGAATATCGTGGCTCGTCGCTTCTGGAGCGCTTTCTGGACTTCACGAATAAAACGAGTGCCGATTATCCCAATTACGGGGCACTGCCCTCGCCCTTCTCGGCCCCTTCTCTGGAATCACAGTATCGCTACCGCGTGCTGGAAACGAAACAATTCCTTCCATGAATCCGGAGTTGAAGACTATGAATCATCAGCATCCAATTTTCGTCGCCAAGACTCCCGTTTCCGCTGCGTTCTCACTCATTGAGACCGTTCTGGCACTGGGAATCATGGGGCTTGCTGTCACCGCTTTGCTTGGCCTGCTTCCTCACGGAATTCAGATGTCCAAAAAAGCGGCTGATGCCGGAGCGCAGACCCGGATTATTGATTTTGTCTCAGCAAGGCTTGCCAATATGTCCTATGATGAGGTGCTGGCACAGGACAACCAACGCGTCTTCTTTGATGACCAAGGTGTTCAGTTGCTCGAGCAGGATATGCAAAGCACGATCTACGTGGCGCGTGTGCGTGTGTTCAGCGGAACGAATGGAGTCACACTTCCGGGTGGGCTGACTGCAGAGCCTATGTTAGCTAGGGTTATTGTGCAGGTGACCAATGTGCCTAACGTGAACTTTAATTTCGACACGGCTTTGCCGGGAACTTTCCAATCGGTGCCTTTACTTTTCGGGCCTACCGTTCCTTGACCGATGTCCCCTACCCACAATTGAGACTCCATGATTATTTACTCTCAGTCAGGTGCGACGAGTAGCAAGCTACGTCCCAAAGCATTCACGTTAGTGGAAGTGCTGGTTTCGATGGTCATTCTAGCGATGATCATGTTGATTATTACTCAGGTGATCGGCCAGGCACAGCGCAGTTGGCAGAGCGCGTCATCGCGTGTGACGCAGTTCCGGGAGGCCCGCATCGCATTTGACACCATTACACGAAACCTCCGACAAGCGACGATCAACAGCTACCGCAATTTCGTCTATGCAAACAACACGCAGGTGCCCAACGATATCAAGGAGGCCCCTGTAGGATACAAGCGATATGCTGAACTTGGCTTTCGAACAGACAATGCAGCCGTGCTTGTGAGTGGTGGGGGATCAAGTGCGTCTCTGCCCGGGCACGGTGTCGTATTTCAAGCCCCCTTGGGTAAGTCTATCACCCCAGGCGAAATTCCCGGCATCCCGTTGTATGACCAATTGAAGAGCCTGCTGTGCATTCGTGGTTATTTTGTTCGTTACAGTTCTGACGGCGCTTTTGTTCCTGTTGGCCTAAGGGGAAGATTGGAGGAAAAAAATCGCTATCGTTTGTATGAGTATCGGCCTCCATCGGAGGTCAACTCGGCCTACAGTGAGGCTGCCAGTGGCGCTAGCATTGGCGATTGGACCACCATCAATTCAGGAGCCGCCAGCCAGTTCATCGCCCCCGTCGCTGAAAACATTATTCTTTTGGTTTTGTCTCCTACCTTTGCACAGGTGGAAGAGGATGCGGCTGCCCCGCCACGACTTAGCAGTCGGGATCAAGGAGGCATTTACTCATACAACTCATATCTTGGCGTGACGGGAGCGGCGGGGCAGGCCGTTGAGCCTCATCGGCTGCCACGTTCTGTTCAGGTCTCTTTGGTTGCCATTGATGAGGAGTCTGCCAAGCGTCTAGCCGATCAAAATGGTACAGGTGCTCCTGATTTGCTTGGTAAATCGGGGGCTAGTTTCACCAATCCTGACGTGTTCGAACAAGACATGATCAAACTGAAGGGCACTCTGTCGGATATGCGACTGAACTACCGAGTGTTTAGTTCCACGGTCTTTATCCCAGGTGCCGACGTTTAGCTTATTTGTAAGTGCCTCTATGAATCCTAACTTTTACTCGATTTCCCACAGGTCAATTCAAAGGCGTTGCGCGGCCGCGTTCACCTTGATCGAGTTGCTCGTCGTGGTGGCCATGATCGCGCTGATCGTTGCCGCTATGGCTCCGATGGTCATGGGCTCGCTGGTTTCCACACGCCTAACGACAGCTGGGCAAGCCGTGGGAGGGCAGATTTCCTTAGCCCGTCAGTTGGCTGTAGCGCGAAGCGAAACGGTCGAAGTTCGTTTCTATGAGTACGAGGATCCTGAGACTCCAGGAAGCAGGTCATCTTTTCGGGCTATGGCCATTATGTCTCGACGTGCGCGCACAGCGGCAGTCGAGAATGGCTTACGTGAACAACTAACGGATACTCTTTACTTGCCATCAGGCATTGTTCTTGGGAATTCACAGAAATTGTCGCCTCTCCTGGCCAGTGGTTCCATTCAAACCGAGCAAGATCTTGAACGAGTCATCAAGCGATCCAGCGGTGCCCGGTTCAAGGCGTTTCTGATTAACCCAGATGGCAGCACCAACTTGCCGCTCTTGATGAATGGAGACTACCGCCCTGAACAGTGTTATTTCACGGTCGCCGAAGAGCGTGTGCTTGATGACGACAGAGGGGAGATCCCCAAGAATTTCTTCACCGTTCAAATTGATCCATCAACGGGGCGAACCACTACGTATCGCCCCTGATTTCGTTAGCGCCACGACATGCAGCGAAAAGGATGCGTGTCGATGAGGTTGGCTTGCACACCTTGCAGCTTGTCGGCGTGATAGAACTGCACGCCGACGTAGAAATAAACGGGCAGGATGGCACAGGCCTCTCGGATCAGTTTGGATTCGGCCTGCTGAAAGATGGCTAGCCGTTTGGCATTGTTAGCCTCGGCGGCAGCAGCGGCGATGAGGGCGTCGTAATCGGCGCTTGCCCAGCCCGTGCGGTTGTTGCCGTTGCCGGTGGTGAACATCTCCAGAAAGGTGTTCGGGTCGTTGTAGTCACCGACCCAACTGGACCGGCACATGCCGTAGCTGAGCGAGCGCATAGAGGCGAGCCAGATCTTCTGCTCCTGCTTGGTCAGGCCCACCTCAACACCGAGCACCTCACGCCACATGGCTTGCAGTTCGACGGCGATGTTTCGCTCAATCGGCAGCGGAATGTAGAGATACTCCACTCGCGGGAAGCCCTTGCCATTAGCGAAGCCGGCCTCGGAGATGAGTTGTTTCGCCTTGGCCACATCGTAGCCCAATCCGGCTGGTGGCTGATAGTTCGCACCCGCTCCCGGTGGCACCAGACCATCGGCCACGGGCTCGCCGAGCTGGGTGATCTTCTCCGTGATACGTGTCTTGTCGATGGCCAGCGCGAAGGCCTGTCGCACCCGTGCGTCGTTGAACGGTGGTTTGGTCACGTTGAACCGGATGAACCACGTGCCGAGGAATGGACCCGTGTGGAACCACGGCTGCTGCTTGAGCTTGTCTGCGAGCGAGGGCGGCACCATGCCCTTGTCCATCATCAGATCCGTGGCGCCGCTGGTGAAGTAGTTGAGCGCCGTGTTCGCGTCCTGCACCGGCTTCACCTCCACCGTCTTCATCTTCACGTTAGCGGCGTCCCAGTAAGCGGGGTTCGCCTTCAGACGGATGCGGTCATCCAATTTCCAGTCCTCGATCAGGTAAGCGCCATTGTTCACGATATGGCCCGGCTTGATCCAAGATGGCCCATGTTTCGTGACCGTGGCTTCATGCACCGGGGCCAGCGTGAGGAAGGCGCACATGTCGATGAAATAGGGCGTTGGATTTTCCAGCTGCACCTCCAGTGTGCGATCATCGACCGCACGTGCCCCGATCAAAGCCGCGTTCTTGATCTTGCCCTCGTTGTAGGCCTGCGCGTTCTTGATCAAGTAAAGCTGGCTCGCATAGTCCGCCCCAAACGCAGGCTCCAGCACACGACGCCAGGAGAAGACAAAGTCCTTGGCCGTGACCGGATCGCCATTGCTCCACACGGAGTTGCTGCGCAGATAAAACACATAGCGCTTCTTGTCCTCAGACACGTCCCAACGCTCAGCGACTCCAGGCTCCGGCTGACCTTTTTCGTTGATTCGGCACAACCCTTCGAACAAGGCCTCGCTGATTCTCATGCTCACCTGGTCCGTGACTAAGGCTGGATCAATCGTCTCCGGCTCCGCGCTTTGCACGAACACCAGATCAGCACGCGGCTCGGTGGGTGAGCAAGCGGCAAGCAAAAACAGAGAGCTCAGTGCTAAGAGCTTCGCGAATGGGAAAAACCTTTTCATAAACATCTCCACTTCTCACTTCTCCACCAATCCACGCTTGCTCATCTCCGCGAGCGTCCAGTCATACTCCTTCACCAACTGATCTTCAACTGCCTCGCTGCGCATCGCTTCCGGCAGCACCTCCCAGGTGTAGGTTTCCATCTCGATGTGCGAGCACTGAGTGGGGTTTTCGGAAAGCCAGTCCATCGCGCCCAAGACGTGATCGCTGGTGTCTTCAAAGGCACCCGTGGGGCGCGCATGAAGCGGGATGTGGAAATGCACGCGCCACTCTTCGCCGACGTCGCGCGGGGCTTCTTTGGCCGCTTGTAGCGCGAGGTTGAGATCGGCAAAGCGACGCAGCGGCATGTCGCCATCCCGCACTACCACCTGGTGAAAATACACCGGCTCGTCGTAGTGGCTGAGGCGTTCGAGGTTCTCGAGCGTGGGTTTCAGACGCAGGGCGTTGCTGAAGTGCAGCTTGCTCAAGCGAATGCCGCTGCCGGTGATGCGCTCAAGCGCGATCTTCGCTTCTTCATACTCGATCGCGAGATGGCAGGTGTCGTAGTTCATCCCGATGAACTTGAAGAAGTCCTTGTCGTCCGGGTGCTCGTCCGCATACAGGCCGAAGAACTTCAGCGTCTCGCCGCTGGTCTCGAACAAGCCTAGGGGTTCGGGTTCCATGCCGAGGTGAAGGTCATGTCCCGTGGCCTCGCTGACCTTTTCGATGTGCTCGCGGCAGGCGCGCAGGTTCTTGAAGATGTGAAGAATTTCGTCGCCCCCCAGGCCAAAGGTTTTGTGCGATCCGGGCAGCGTGCTCACTGATCCGCTCATGCCTTTGGGCAGCAGCTTGGCCAGAATATCGAAGAGCAGATTCGTGTAGTCGAGCCGCGCCTGCGTGGTCCAGTCGGGCTTGAAGACTTGCTCCTTCACCCGCGTGCCGTGGAAGGCTCCATACGGGAAGCCATTGATCGTGAAGACGTAGCAGTTGTGCATCTCCATCCACTCCTGGAACTCCGCGATCATGCACGGCGTGTTCAGTTCGTTTGCCGCCTGGGCGCTCAGTCGCAGGCCAATGCCATACGGCTTGTCCTTCGGCAGCACGCGCCGCCGCACCTCCAACGTGTGATCGCGCAAGCCGCGCCAGGTTTGCTCCCAGGACTCGCCGCGATGAATGTTGGTGCAGTAGCCAAGGTGGATGCCGTGCTTCAATTCCATCCCGCACGCTAGCAGGCGCGCGCGCCCATACAAACATCTTCAAATCGCCTGCATAGCGCTTGCGTCATCAGCGTGGTTTGCTAGTAGCCGCTGGCCTACATGCCCGATTTCTTCCAGCACGCGCGCCTGCCCACGCTGCATCACCTTGCCGAGACTGACTTGCTCGTGCGCGAGGGAGAACTGGCGGCCTGGACAAAGGACCGGCCCTTGGCGCTGCTGCTGCCTGCGTTGTATTCAGAGTTTCAGAAGCCCGCGCTGGCGCGCATCCTAGCCGAGATCGCAGCGGTGCCTTACATCAGCGAGCTGGTGATCAGCGTGAATCGAGCGACAGCGAAGCAGATCGACAAGGCGCGCGCGATGTGTGACCACTTGCTCCAGGAGCGGCCCTTCACCCTCCTGTGGAATGATGGTCTGGCCTTGCAGGCGGTGCGCGATGAAAAGGTGAAGCGCGGACTGACCGCCTGCCGCCCCGGCAAGGGCAGCAACATCTGGATGGGCCTCACCTACCTGCTCGCGCTCGGCAAGCATCAGCTCGTGGCCAGTCACGACACGGACATCCTGTCCTATGAGCGGGCGATGCTCTGGCGGCTCTGCTACCCGGTGGCGCATCCGGGGTTGGACTACCACTTCGCCAAGGGCTACTACGGGCGTGTCGGCGGTCGCTTGTATGGCCGCGTCACCCGCCTGCTGGTGTTTCCTTTGATTCAGGCCTTCATCGAAACCCTGGGCCGCAGCCCGCTGCTCGACTTCTTGGAGAGCTTCCGCTACCCGCTCAGCGGCGAGTTCAGCGCGGACTTGCAAGCCATTGGCCAGTTCGAAATCTCTTCCGGCTGGGGCTTGGAAATGTGTCTGCTGTGCGAGTCGCAGGAGCGTCTGAAGCATGGCCAAGTATGTCAGGTAGACCTCGGCTTCAACTTCGAGCACCGCCATCGCAAGGTCTCGAATGCCACCGTGCCCTCGGCCGTGGCGGAAGGTCTGGTGGACTCTGCCACCGAAGTCGCACGCACGCTGACCTGCCATCTGCTAGAGAGCTTGAAGGAAAAGAATGTCGCTGCGCTGCTGGCCCAGGTCACGGCCACCTATCCGCGCATCGCGCATGAATGGGTGTCGCGCTACCAGCACGATGCGCTCTTCAACGGCCTGACCTACAACGCGCAGGATGAGCACGATGCCG
>CAXNNN010000094.1:0-9378 GCA_964203095.1 Verrucomicrobiaceae bacterium
CAGTGTTGTCAGCATTCGCCGCCGCACCGGGCATCAGGCCGATGGCCCAGAGGCAGTTTCGTGAGAACTGATTGCCGGTGATGAGCACGTTGCGGCTGCCGTGCATCGCCTTCATGCCCATGAAAGAGTTCACGATGATGTTGTTGCTCACGATGACGTGATCGGAATGCAAGTCGATGCCTTGCGCAGCATTTTCGATGTGGTTGCCGAGGATGCGCGTGAGATCGCTGACCATCGGCGCAGTCACGATCAGGCCGCTGCCTTGTTGCCAGTTGTCGGTGTAGTTGGCGTCCCAGGCCTGCTGGCTGAGCAGGGTGCCTTTGACTGGGTTTTTCTTCACGTAGTCGCCCAGCTTGTGCGTCGCCTTGATCTCGGGCGTGGGAACGAGTCGCTCTTCAATGATGCGGTTGCCTTCGACGAGTGTGCCAGTGCTGTAGCTGATGCTGATACCGGTGCCATCCGTGCAGTTAAAGGCATAACCCCACTCCAGGCTCCCAGTGCGGTCATCGACCGTCACTCGCATGTAGTTCCGCACAAGACAGCGGCTGATGCGGCAGTTCTGGCTTTCTCGCAGCATGATGGCCCCAGAGCGTGTGTGGTTATCGATCACCCGCACATTGTCGATGACAAGGTCGCGGCACTTGATCGCCAAGAGGCCCTCGTTCCTCGTCTCCATCTTCCCTTCGGGGCGCGTCAGTGTGACATCGCGTATCTCAGCGCTGGTCGTGTTCTCAACCTCGATGATAGGCTGATCGGCGCTCTGCTGAATGATGCGCCCAGAGCCGAACAGGCCGCTGCGCTCACCGCGAATGCGAATCTTCTCCGTGATGGGATAATCGCCCGCAGGCACAAAGAGCATGCGATTGGGGTTCGCGTCCAAAGCGGCCTGAATGGATGGATACGCCGTGACAGACAATTCCACCGCTGAGGCGCGGGCGAGCATGAAAAGGGCAACGAGATAGCGCATAGGCTTGGGACCTTCGGCTTATAGTGGAACTTGAAGCTATTTCTTCTGCGCTCCTTGTTTATACTTGGCCATCAACGCCTGAAACTTTTTGTTCAGCGCCTGATACTCCGGGCTCTTGCGGTTGAGCTTGTTCCGCTCGGCGGACAGGGCTTTGATTTGATCCGCCAGTGCGCGTCGTTCGGTGGCGGCCTGTAGCGCGCTGGTATCCACTTTGACCTCGACATCATCCCAGTCATCCGTGCGGAAGACGGAGGCGGGCAGGCCATCACTGTTGATGAGGTTCACGCCTTCTGGATTGGCGGCCCACGCGTAGCGCACGGCCGCTGGTTGCTTCACCTCCTTGCTGCTCACGATGACGCTGTCGGTGCCGTCGATCTTCGCATCGGCCCAATGCCAAACCTTGTCGGCTCCCGCGATCTCGAAGCGCTTCAAAGCCCCGCCATCGCGTGATTTCAGGCCGGTGCCGCTCTGATCAAAGGTCACGCGGATCGCGCCGTCCTTTACCGCGCTCGATCGGAAGAGCGGGCCGGAGTAGATCAGGTCCTGGCCATAGTCCTTCGCCAGTGCCCAGCGGGCGAGACGCTCGCCAGGGTCCTTCTTGTTCTTCGGATGGATGTCATTCGCTTCGCCAACATCGTTGATGATCGCCATGCCCGTCTTGGGCGTGGTGCCGAGCACGAGGCGCATCCGATCCTGCACCAGCGCCCACGGATCAGGCGTGCCAGGCGCGGTAGACGGTGAACGGAAGTTCGCGAGCTGCACGTAGTAAAAGCTGAACTCATCCGCCCAGCGTTTACGCCAGTCATTGATCATCAGCGGTAGCGTCTGATCATAAGGCACAGCGCCGGGCTTTGCGTTGCCCTCGCCCTGATACCAAATGGCACCTCGCATGGTGTAGCCGACGAACGGATGGATCATCGCTGCGTAAAGCACGCCAGGCTTGCCCTCGGTGAGCAGTGGACGCTTCGGTGCATCAGGCTTTTTCGGCAGGCGCTTTCGCTCCTCCACTGACTTGCCCTTTGCCGCAGCCATCGTGGCCTTCCACTGCTCTAGCTTCGTCGTGTAAGCCGCCTCAGCCTTTGCCAAATCGAAGCCCGCTTCGTCCTTCAGCATGGCATCGACCAGCGCCTTGGTGCCCGGCAGTGTGTTCAGCGCTTCGCGACTGGTGAAGGTCTCCACCGGCTTGCCGCCCCAGGCAGACTTGATCACGCCAACCGGGATGCCCAGCTCCAGATGCAGCTTCCGCGCAAAGAAGAAAGCCACAGCGGAGAAACCTGGCACCGTCTCCGGCGTGGAAGCCTGCCACGAGCCTTCGATGTCCTCCTGATCTTCCGCAGCTGTCACCAGCGGCGCATTGAACATCCGCAGTGCTGGATGCTTCGACTCCGCGATGAGCCCCGTGTATTCCGGCGAACGGTTCATGGTGTAAAACATGTTCGACTGACCGGACGCGAACCACACCTCGCCCACGAGCACATCTTTGATTTCCACCTTGTCCGCACCCGCTGAGACTGTGAGCACCGCTCCTGCTGAGTCGGCTGCGCCCGTGTCGAGCTGGGCCCGCCACCTGCCATCGGCACCGGCTTTGGTTGATGCTGACTTGCCTTTGAAGGTGACCGTTACGTCCGCGCCTGCGTCTGCTTTGCCCCAGATGGATGCCGCCCGCTCGCGCTGGATCACCATATGGTCGCTGAAGAAATGCGGCACGCTCAGCTCAGCGAAGAGCAAACTGGGCGCGAGGAAAAGAGTGAGGATGAGTTTCATGCGGTGATTGAGCTATTTGACAGTGATCCACAACGGTGACGACCAAGCCATGTTGCCGTCCGTTTGTTCGATGCGGAGATAGTAGCGATTCTCGCCCTTGATTGGCGAGCTGTCAGTCCAGGTGTCGCTGACGGTCTGGGTGTTCGATTCCATGACGTGATGGTCCTGCTCATTGCGCACCAGAGTCAGACGCTTGATGGCTGCCGTGCCTACGATGTGGAAGGTGAGCGTGGGCTTGGCCGTCGTCTCAAACACCTCACCCATAAGGTGCTCGCCGCTGCTGAGTTCCACAAAAATCTTGTCCGTGGCCGCACAGGTGCGACGAGCCTTGAACCCGGCGATGATACCCTCGCGTGTGAAGTCCTCGACATACACGCCACCAAAGGAGGTGTGCGTGGCGATATGGTCGCTGGAGGCAAAGACGCTGAGCTTGTGGCCGAGTTCGAGCGCCTTCTGATACACGCCATTGTTGTAGCCAGGCTTCTTGGCAAACCCAGCATCGAAGTCGGTGATGATACCAGGCGGCTTCGGATGCTCGTTACCCGCCAGCTTGTGTGGCGTGTAGTTCTCAGTCTCGCGCAGGCCGACCGTGGGCTGTGGCAAGGCGAGTCCCTCGTAGCTGACGCGTGCGCCCTGGAAGATCTCGACCGTGTTCTCATACGTGTTGTCGATGCCGCTCTCATATTTCGTCCAGTCGGTGCCCATATTGGTCGCACCTGTGTGGCTGATGATGGCCACGGATTGATTGTAGCGCTTCAGGATGTCCCATAGCTCTGTGGGTTGAATGGGCTGAATGCCGGGCGCAACTGGCAAGGCCTCCTGCCACTGTGACTGGCGATAGTAGGCGCGGTTGATGTAAACCAGCGGGCCACCACGCTTGGCGAAGACGATGTTGCGATGGCCCCAGGGAAAGGGCTGTTCGCGCTCATAGGCATAGAGCGAAGAGAAGTGCCCAGGTGCATGAAAGGCATCCACTTGCCGCTGCGTGTGCCACCATTCATAGGGCGAGTAGATCTTGCCGACATCGGTGTGATCCGAGGTGCCGAGGAAGTCGAGCCCTGCCAAGTCATAGGCGTAGCGATACGCTTCAAGGATGCAGCCGTCGAAGCCCGTGCGGCAGTTTGAGATGTCGGTGTGCCGGTGCAAGTCGCCCCACGCCAGCCGATAGGTCTTGCCTCCGATCTTCCAGGTGTGGTGTTCGGTCAGCGCACGTGGTGCAGTGGGTGCATTGAGATACGGTTCAGGTGTCGTTGCTTGCGCGATGGCTGCCGCAGGCTCTTCCGGCATCAGCGGCCATTCAGTATCGGTCTTGATCTGCGCTGCATGAATCTCTGCGACACCGCTGAGCTTGCTGGTGCGTTTGTCCGTGGACCAGGTCATCCAGAGTCCGCCTTTGGGGCCGATGGTGAGCTCTTGATGACGGTCCTGACCCATCGTGCTGTCCGGTAGCGCTGCAGGTTCCGCCCAGCGCTGGGTTGCAGGATCGTAGCGCGTGATCGCGACCCGCCAGAAGCTGTTGGCAAAGTAGCGATAGCTCAGCCACACCGCGCCTTCACGCACAGCGACGGAGGGCACGTTCACGGCGAAGCCAGGACTGGGGTCGGGGGCTGGCGTTGGGCGACCATTGTGAGGCACTGGGACTTCCGTAAACTGACCGCTCGCAATGTCATAGCGACCCAGTAGGAGACGTTTCTGCGCATTAAAGCCCATATCATTCTCATGACCTCGCGCATCCAGGCCCCACTGTTTCCTGCCACGCTCAGCGGCGATCCAGAGGCCGTCCTTGCCGTCGAAGGCGATGCTGGCCCGCGCTTCGTAGTCAGGGGTTTGCACGAGTAACTTGTCCTCGACCGTGCCGTCGAGCTTCACCCGTGCGAGGCGCAGATTGAATTCACTGCCTGAGGATGAATCATAGACGATCCATGCGCTATCCGTGTGGGTGAAGGCAAGTCGAGGCTCCCAGTTGCCGCCTTCTTTGAGGGTGGAGACTTGGGTGGATTTCGACCAAGTGGCTTGAGTCTCATGCCAATGCCGCGCCCAGATTTGCGAGGCTCCGGGCTTCACTTCCTGCCAGGTCACCCACACGCGCCCCGCAGTGTCGGTGCCTACATCGACGAAGGTGCTGCCGGCTTCTGGCCGCTCGGCGAGCTCGATCTCGGCATCGAGTTTGCCCTTGGCAAAACGACGTGCGCGCAAGGTCATCACGTCCTGTGCATTAACCTGACCCCACACGCACCAGACACCGCCAGTGCCGTCATTGGCGATGGCGGGCTGATGAATCACGCCGGGCTGTGAGATCGCTGCTACGGAGATGAAGCTACGGCCCTGGCGCTTCGCCAAATGCAGTGTGTCAGCCTTGCCGTCGTGCTCAATGTAGGTCGCCCACATGGCTGTGTCGCCGCTGATGCACAGGTCAGGAAAGTCGCGATGCAATGTGGCATCCGACGAAGTTAAATGCTGGCCCAGTGGCGCAAGGAACTGTGGCTGACGAGCGGCGAGCGCTTTGGCCTTACCCTTCGCCTTGGCTTTGGGAGCGGGTGTTTGAGCAGGTAGTGCGGTGCTGGTTGCCAGCAGAAGGCAAACAAGGAGTCGGAGCATCGCGTGAGAACGCGGCGCTGATAGCGGATGTTTCTTCCGTCAGACAAGCCTCGTCACTTACCGCTTCGGGATCCGATTCAGCGTGTAGTAAGCGTCGTTAAAAACGAGCGGCTTGCCCCTGGCGGACTTCACGCCATTGGCATGCAATTCGTGTACATACAACTCGCGCAGGCCTTCGATCTTCAGATGCACGTGCAGCTTGTCGTCGCTGACCGTGGTTTGGGTGATTTCCAGTTCCTGTGCGTCAACCTCATCGCTGCCATAGGCGCTCGAATACAGATACGTGTAGCTGCTCATGGCATACGATTTCACATCGCCTGCGCTCGCGGCATCCACGGGTTCGGTGAAGACCAACTCAAACCCATCGGGCTTGGCCTTCATCTCCTTCATGGCGAAGTCAGTCTGCCCATTCCAGTGCACGCGTTGCAGGCCGTAGGCACGGGTGCCGAGCGAGGACCAGCCGCGGCTCGTCATGCCGACAAAGAGATCGCCTTCCTTGCTGAAGGATAGCCGCACGATGCCGGAGGCGAAGCCATTGAGGAAGGGAAAGACGGCGCCCTGGTATTCGCCGTCTATCTTTTCCAGATAGGCGCGGTTGATCTTGGCATCAGTGAACTCGGCCACCAATAGCTGGCCATCGAAGGGGCCGAACTTGCCGCCCCGGTCGGAGACCACGAGGTCCGTGCCGCTGCGCCCCGCCTTGTTGTAGGGCAGCCAGACCGCTGGTGGCACCATGCCAGGCACTGATCGCACGGCTTCGGGGTAGAGGACTTTGTTGGGAATCGGAACCTTGATGTTCAATGGTGAGCCTGCCAGCTTCTGCGAGCCGAGCCCTTCCGGGTTGAGCGCGAACATGCCTTTGCGCAGATGGAAGACCGGTGTCGCGGGCACCCAGGTGCCTTGTTGATCGACACAGAACATGTCGCCCTCGCGGTTCGCACCTAGACCGCAAGGGCTGCGGAAGCCAGCGCTCATGGGTGCAATGCGGCCATCCGCTTGCTTGATCACCGCCCAGCCGCGCCAGCCGATGTCGTTGTTGCTGTGGTCACCCATGTCCAGATTCAGCGCCAGCCAGTCATTGCCTTGGCCATCCTTTTTGGGGCCGTAGGCATAGCCGTGATACGCGCCGGAAACGTTCCAGCCGTGGGCTTCCGTCAGGTATTCGTCTGCTTCACCGTCGCCATCGCTATCGCGAAGACGCGTCAATTCAGAGCGCTGCATGACTAGCAGGCTGTCACCGTCCACGCGTAGCCCCAGGGGCTCGTGCAAACCCGAGGCAAAGAGTTTGAAAGTCACATCAGCGACCTTGGCTGCGTGAGGATTGCTAATGATCCACACCTCGCCTTTGCGGATCGCGACGGCGAGCCGTCCATCTGCCAGCCAGTCCATACCGCTGACTTCCAGCGTGATGCCTTGGCCGGGCTTCCATTCGGTGCTGCGAGAAGCTGTTGGCGCGTTGGCCGTGAGGATGTCCGTGATGGTATAAGCTGTGTCCGAAGCCTGGGCAGTGGCGGCAATGAGAGCCGTGAGGAAGACGAAGGTTTTCATTTCCACGAATAGATGAAGGTGCGTTTGCCAGCGGTGCTGTCCTTGGCCTCGGTCATGATGACGCCATCGGGATGCGAGATGGCCACATCGGGTAGCGAAGTAGCATCCCACACCACGGTGCGCTCCATGGTGCCATTCTTGGCTTCGAATCGTTCTTGCACCCGAACCTTGCCAACATCGTAGAGGAAGTTGGGCACGTGCGCGGCATCCAGCTTGTAGCCACGGAACTGCACATCGTCGGCGGCGGAATCGCTGGGGGCTGCCCATTTGGCAACGGGCTTGCCCAGCGGCTTTTCAAAGGGCGCAGCGCGCGTGAACCAGGTGTTGTAGGCATCGAAGAACGCGCCCTTCCATAGCAGGACTGGACGTGCTTTCAGCGCATCATACGCGACGTGCACTCCGCCTGGAAAGCCGACGAGAATGGCATGAGTGCCCACACCTTCCATGAACGTGCGTTGGATGATCGGGTGGTCCTTGGGGATCAATTCAAACTCGCCCGCCACCATCGCAGGGTAGCCTTCCGGCTCATCGTTGTCCGCCTTGGCGAAGTCATACAAGGATGCGATCTGGAGATCGGTTTTGCCGCCTAGGATCGTCTGATTCGCTGCCACGCCACCGGGCCAGAAAGAGGGCATCAAGGTGCCTGCACGATGCGCGGCGGGGTTGATCAGGTAGTCGTGAAACCAGCCCGGCTGAAGGCGCTGGCCGGTGGTGCTGAGGTTCAGCGCCTGAATGCCAAGCGAGGGCCGTTTGTCCCACCGATGGCAGGTGATGCAGCCAATGCCGCCGAGCACGCCGAAGAGCTTCTTGCCAGCAGCAAGATCGCCCTTTGGTAACGGTGTTTCGGGCTTGGCATCCACCTTAGCGAATAGCGCCGGGAGATCATCCGTAGCCTTGCCGAACGCAGGCATCTTGGTGTTCAGATAGGGGCGCACGCGTGCCTTGCCAGAGAGCACATTCTTTAGCCACTCAGGCTGGAACTTGCGTCCGGCTTCGGTGAGCGGCGGTGGATAGATGCCTGTGTCGCCCAAGTTGTGATCACCGGTGAAGTAGGCTTTGCGCGCCGCATCAGGGCCTCCTTTGCCATCACGGTCATGACAGGCCACGCAGTTCAGGGCTTGCAAGGTCAGTTCTAGGGTCTGGGCAGGCTTGTGAGGCTCGTCGCGGGCCACCAGATAGGCTTTCAAGGCGGTGCGCTGTGCCTCGCTCAGGTCGTAGTGGGGAATGCCGGGCTTCGTGTCAGAAGATAGACACCCCGACTCGGCTGCTTTCAGCGCGACAGGTGCTGCGGCCACCTCCTTGGGCAGCTCATGGCAGGAAGCGCAGCGCTTGGCGGTGAAGATGACTTTACCCTTCGCTGCGAGGGCTTTGTCTGCCTTGAATGCGGCAATAGCCTTCGCGCCCGTGCCATCGCTGTGTTGATAATCCATCAGGTGCGCGGCGAGATCACTGACGTCGCTCTCATGCATGTCCGTGCGCGGCATTCGGCCATCGGGCCGCGTTTTGAGCGGGTCCGAAAGGAAGGCTGTGAGTGAGGCGAGGCTGTACTTTTTCGTCAGGTCGGGGAAGGCGATGGAGGCATGGGTGAACTCGCTGTCCTTGGGCTTGCCCGCAGGCGGTTGGAAGTCCTTGCCAGGTGCATGGCAGGTCACGCAGCCCATCGTATGAAACACATCGCTGCCACGCTCGGCATTCAGATACTTGGCGTTCTTGGGCTTGAAGGGCGTCATGGGGTTCTGGGTGCCCAGGTAGTGCAGCACCGCTTCAACGCTCTCCTGATCTTGCTCGGCAAAGAGGTGCGGCATAGACGTGCCAGCCTTCGCCTTGGACGGAGCGGCCAGGAAGCCGCGAATCCAATCGGCCTGAAGGCGCTGCGTGATCCCAGTCAGCACGGGGCCACGCCGGGGCGGCAATCCCGTATCGCCGCCGTGGCAGTTCACGCAGCCCAGTTCGTTGTAGAGCAGACGTCCGGATTCGGCCGTGGGTTTCTCGGCATGAAAACGATCAAAGCCAGTGATCAGGGGTTCCGCGTGAAGGCCAGTGGCCGTCAGCAGCAGCAAGGCAAGAGTGCGGTGCATGGGGCAGGGGAAGGAAGAATTCTCAGCCAGCCTTGGCCAACGCTCCCGATAGCGCGGCGTAGCACTTCTTGGCAGCGGCGATGGGTTCATAGCCCGGCTTATTGAAGATCTGCCCGCTGACTTCCACGCACACGGGGCCGGTGTAGCCGTGCTGCTTGAGGGCGGTGAAATACTTCACGTAATCGGTGCGGCCTTCGCCTGGCAGCAGAAACTGGAACTTGCCTGGTGCACCGACCGAATCTTTGACGTGGATGAACTTCGTGCGCGGCAGCAGCAGCTTCATGCTCTCCTCCATGTCGATGCCTTGCAGTTCAAAATGGCTGTAGTCATAGGCGACTTGAATCGCTGGTGACTTCACCTGTTCGAGCAACCATAGCAACCGCTCGGGCGAGTTCACGGCACTTCCGACGTGCGCCTTGATGG
>CAXNNN010000095.1:0-9369 GCA_964203095.1 Verrucomicrobiaceae bacterium
CGGTCTCGATCGGGCGGAAGGCAGAATGCCACCCCTCCTGGGGACAAAACCCCACGCTTGCACTCCCGGCGAGCCGGGGCATAGCTGGTCGGCCCATGGCAGCCCATACCTACAAGCAAGCTGGCGTCGATATCCACGAAGCCGCGTCCCTCGTCGATGACATAGGCGTTCTCGTGAAGCGCACGCAGCAGAAGCGCAAGCTGGCGAACCCGTTCGGCCTGTTCGCGGCGGCGTATGACCTGAGCAACTACAAGCACCCGATCATCCTTACCGGCTGCGATGGCGTGGGCACGAAGATTGAACTGCTGCTGAAACACGATCAACTGGAAGCCGCAGGCAAGGACTTGGTGGCGATGAACGTCAACGATGTGCTGACCACAGGGGCGGACCCGATCATGTTCCTGGATTACGTCGGTATTCCGAAGATTCAGAAGACGCAAATCACCCGCATCATCGCGGGCATGACGGAATACCTGGAGGCCTGCAACTGCATCCTGGCCGGCGGTGAAACGGCAGAAATGCCCGGCATGGTGCCCGAGGGCATGGTCGAGCTGAGCGGTTTCGCGATTGGTGCGTGTGAGAAAGAAGACCTCCTTGATCCCGGCACGATTGCTGTAGGCGATGTGCTGGTGGCCTGGCCGAGCGCGGGCTTCCATGCGAATGGCTTCAGCCTGGTGCGCCGCATCATCGAGAAAGAAAACTTGCAGTTCAGCGAGGACGAGATGCGCACGCTGCTGCTGCCGACCTTGCTTTATCATGAGCAGCCAGCGGCCTTGAAGGCGGCGGGCATCAAGCCCAAGGCGATGGCGCACATTACGGGCGGCGGTCTGCCAGAGAACCTGGGCCGCATGTTCCTGAAGCGTGGCCTGGGTTGCTCGTTGCAGATTCCGTTCTGGAAGAATGACGTAGTGCAGAAGGTCCTGGCGCACGCTGACCAGCGCGATGCCATCGACACCTTCAACATGGGTCTCGGCTGGGTCGCCATCGTGTCGCCAGAGCAGGCCGACACAGCGGTGAAGTGTGGTACGGGCGCGGTCATCATTGGCCAAATGCACAGCACGCCGGAAGTGTCTGTCGAGGTGCTGAAGGCCTAAACCGCTCGTCTTGCGCTCCTCAAGGCTGGCCAAAAAACGCAGCGCTTTATGAAGCAGTGTCCATCCCTGGCCATCGATGCATCAACCGGGGGCTGGTGGTCATGAGCTTGTCTGCCATCCAAGGGGCCACACCGCGAATCGGTGTGGTTCTTGGCTCAGGCCTGGGAGCCGTGGCGGAGGCGCTCGGCATGGAGGCCGAGGTGAGCTATGGCGAGGTGCCCGGCCTTCACGCTTCCACGGTCCCGGGCCATGCGGGGCGGTTCGTTTTGGTCAGACCGAATGGCGTGCCGGTGCTGATTGCGCAGGGGCGCAGTCATCTTTATGAGGGGCTCACGGCGGCGCAGGTCACGGCGCAGGTGCGTGTGATGCATGGCCTCGGTGTGCGCACGCTGCTGCTGTCAAATGCAGCGGGGGCGATTAACAACTCCTTTTGTGTCGGTGAGCTGATGCTGCTGAGCGATCATCTGAACCTCACCGGCACTTCGCCACTGCTCGGCGGACCGAATTTCAAGGACATGACCGAGGTGTATTCGAAGCGCTTGCGCGCCTCTCTGCATCGCATCGCCAAGGTGGAAGGCATTCCCTTGCATGAGGGCGTGTATGCCGGGTTGCTCGGGCCTCAATACGAGACGCCCGCAGAGATTCGGATGCTGCGCACGCTAGGGGCCGATGCCGTGGGCATGTCCACGGTGCTGGAGGCGATTCAAGCCAATGCGCTGGGCATGCAGGTCGTGGGTGTCAGCACGCTGACTAACTGGGCGGCGGGGCTGGGCGACGGGGTGCTCAGCCATGAGGAGGTCATGGCCACGGGCAAATCGGTCATTGGGCAGATGACAGCGTTCGTGCGGGGACTGGCGAGCGGCGAACCGTGATCAGCGCTTCCGAGCCACCGCGCGGCGCACGGTCTTGCGCTTGACCACTGGGGCGGCTTTGGCTTTGGCCACGACTTTGCGCGTTGCCTTAGCGGGCTTGGCCTTGGGCTTAGCTTGGGCTGCGATGCTTGCTTTCAAGTCGCGCAGCTCGCGCTCGACTTCACCGAGGTAGCGGGAGGTGGAGTCCAGCTTCTTCGCGATCAGGCGGGCGACGAATTCATACAGCGAGGCATAGAACGCCGGGTCCTCGTCCCGCGGATGGATGTCCTGGAGGAACTTCTGATCGACGGCGAGGCACACGGCCTTGGTGGCAGCGACCACGGAGGCTAAGCGCTTGTCCTGGTTCACCAGCGCGAGTTCGCCGAAAACCTCGCCCGAGCGGGCGATGTTGACCACGTGCTTGCCGCCCACGCGCACTTCGAGCGTGCCGCTGAGCAAGATGTAGATGCGCGAGTCGATGCTGCCTTCCTCAATGATGGCGTCACCCACGTCGCACTGAAGCAGGTTGCTGGAGTTGAGCACGTCGTCGAGCTGCTCTTCGGTGAAGGTCTTGAACAAGGGCACGGTTTGCAGTGCAGCAGGCCGGGTGCCTTCGTCATGGATGTAGGCAAATTCTTTCATGTCAGTCGTGTATCAAAAACCTGTCAGGTTTGTGGCGAAAAGAACAGTTCTTTTATTTCACCGATAGGGGTTGGGTCGCCCAGAAGGCAGCGGGCGGTTGCAAATCCTTGCCGTCATCATCGAAACGCGTGCCGATCTCCTCCACGGGCAGGGCGCGGGCCACATCAAGTCCAACCTTGATTTTGCTGGGAGTAAAGACCAGCCGGGTCAGTGGCACACCCTTCAGCGGTGACAAGTCCGTCACGAGTGTCTCGGCGATGTGCAGACGTTGCAACGAGGTGCCGTTGAGCGGGGACAAATCCGTCACCTGGGTGCGGTGCAGCGTCAGGCTTACCAAGGGCAGCGAGTGCAGCGCGGCGATGTTGGCCACGGGACAGTCGGTGAGCCAGAGCATCTGCGTTTTGGACTGCGCCAGCGGCGACAAATCCGTGACCTGAGTGCCTACCAGGTTCAGCTCCACCAGCGGCATCCCAGCGAGTGGGGACAGATCCTTCACCGGCGTGCCGCTCATGTAGAGCTTCTCGATGGGGGCTCCCTTGAGAGGGGACAAGTTCGTGACCTTCGTGCGCTCCAGCCCCACCTCGACCAGCGGCGCGCCTTTCAGTGGGGATAGATCGCCCACGCCCGTATCGCTCAGGTCCACGGCCACGAGCGGGATGCCCTCCAGGCAGCGCAGGTTGTCCACCTTTTGCCCAGCGAGCACCACGATCATCGGCTTGCCATTGTCGATCTGGAACTGTGCCCCGCCTTCGTAGGCCGGGTTGTAATGCTTGATTTCCGTGTGCAGCAGCTCGTCGGTCCAGAAAATCTGGCGGACCGGCGCCGCCTGCACCTTGGCGGGTGCCGCAGGTGTCGAGGCCGCCCCTGGGGCGGGTGCGGGTGCCGGCATGGTCGGTGTGGGCTTGTCATCGCAGGCTGCAAGCAGGGCGCACAGGGGCAGTGTCTTCCAGAAAGTCATCCCCTGGGCATGACGGAAAGCGGGTGCACCTGCAAGCACAATCCTTGGTCGGTCAAAGCTTGCTCTGAGTGGCGCGTTTGGATACAACCGCACCTTCATGAAATCCGCCCTGGTCGCCTTTTCCATCGTCGCCCTAGTCTTTAGCCCGGCGTATGCCGACGACTTTCGCGTCTTCACCAGCGCCCAGGGCGTGGCGATCAAGGCCAAGCTCGTCGGCATTGCGAACGGCCAGGTCACCATCGTGCGCGAGGACGGTCGCCAGTTCACGCTGCCGGTCACCGCTTTGAGCGCGGCGGATCAGGACTTCCTGAAGACCGCCCCAGCCCCCACGGCAGCACGCCCTTCCAGCGCTGCGGGGTTGAAGCCTGCACCCAGCCCGAATGACAAGGTCTCCGCCGAGGACGTGAACGCCGTCGTGGGTCAGGCCTTGTTTGGCGAGATGTCGCTGTGGGACATGCCCGCAGGCGACGTGGCCGCGAAGCTCGCCTTGCCACCCGAGTCGAAGACCAAGAACCAGAGCAGCTTCCGCTCGTATCCCAAGGAAGACTTCAAGATGTTCGGCGCGCGGCCTTACTCGGTCGCGCTGTATGCGGAGAAGGACAAGGTGACGAGCCTATCGCTGGTGTTCGCTAACAAAGGCGACCTCTTTGGGGCAGCAGGTAGTGGGCAGTTGCACTTCGACAAGGACACGCCGCCGGAAGATGCGGCGAAGATCACCAAGCAGGCCATGGACATCGACTTGAAGGCCATCACTAGCACCTTGAGCGCCAAGCTCGGCGAGCCGAAAAAGGAGCGCTTTGGCGAGGGCAAGGTCGGGCGCATGAACATGCAGCGCTGGGACTGGCGCGGGCACGCTGTGCTGCTGGCCGAGGCCGAGGGCGAATACGTGGGCGTGCAGATCGTCACCACCGCCTTCGCTGATGAAGGCGGCAAGGTCGCCCGCATGTCCGACGCCATCGTGCGCGACCAAGCCCTGGCCAATTTGCAGAAGCGCGAGAATGGCGACGTGGTCATCGGCGACATCCCCATGGTCGATCAGGGGCCGAAAGGCTACTGCGTCCCCGCTACCGCCGAGCGGGCGATGCGTTACCTGGGCGTTTCGGCGGACATGTATATCCTGGCCAATGCGGGCGAGTCCGGCTACGGCGGTGGCACCAGTGTGGAGATGCTGCTCATGGGCGTGGGCCGCCACATCCGGGCCAAGGGCCGCAGCTTCGACAGTTGGGACGGTCCCATGAAGATGAAGGACCTGACCAAGATCCTCGACAAAGGCGTGCCCGTCATCTGGGCGCTCTTCAGCACCGACGAGTTCAACAACACGGCCAACGCACGCACGGCCAAGCGCAAAACCACCACCGACTGGGCCGCGTGGAAGACCCAAGTCACTGCCGAATCCCAGGCCAGCGTGCTGCCCAAGGACAAGGAGACCGGCCACGTCGTCCTCATCATCGGCTACAACAAGGAAACCAACGAGATCGCCTTCAGCGACAGCTGGGGCGAGCGCTTCATCGAGCGCTGGATCACCATTCCCGAGGCCGAACAGGTCAGCCAGGGGCGGTTTTATGTGATTGGGTTTTAGCTACCGCTCCGCCTTCACGGTGATGTCCCGCAGCCGCTTCTCGATTTCGGGCGTGAGTTGTGCCCAGTCGAAGCGCCAGCCCCAGAATCTGCCGCTTTGGCCGGGGATGTTCATGCGGGCTTCGCTGCCGAGACCGAGGACGTCTTGCAGGGGGCAGAGGGCGAAGTCGGATTTTGACATCCAGACGCGATCAATGAAGTCCCAGTGCAACTCGCTGCCGTCGGTGCCGGTGTAGTTGAGAATGCCCCGGCGCTCGGCGGCGATTTGCTCGGCGGTGCGGGTGGTGTTCTCGTCCTCGCCGCTATGGAACAGGCCCACGACGGTGTCGTTATCGTGCGTGCCGGTGTAGGCGACGGAGTTTTCGGGATAGTTCTCGGGCACGTAGTCCTCAGCCAGCGTGTCGCTGCCGAAGGCGAATTGCATGACCCGCATTCCAGGGAAGCCCTGGCCATCACGCAGGGCGACCACGTCGGGGGTGATGATGCCTAGGTCCTCGGCGATGACGGGCACGCCGCCGCCGAACTCGGCCTTGAGCGCCTTGAACAGCGCTTCTCCGGGGCAGTCCACCCAGCGGCCGTGGACGGCGGTGGGCTCGCTGGCGGGGATTTCCCAATACGCCGCAAAGCCACGGAAATGGTCGATGCGGACCACGTCCACCATGCGCAGGGTGGCGCGCAGCCGGGCCTTCCACCACGCGAAGTCGTCGGCCTGATGCACGTCCCATTTATACAGCGGATTCCCCCAGCGCTGGCCGGTGGCGCTGAAGTAGTCGGGCGGCACCCCGGCGACCACGGTAGGGTTGCCTTTGTCATCCAGCGAGAAGAGATGTGGAGCGGCCCAGACATCGGCGCTGTCGTGCGCGGTGAAGATAGGGATGTCGCCGATGATGGCGATGCCGAGTTCCGTGGCCTTGGCGCGGAGGCGGGCCCACTGGCGGAAGAAGAGGAATTGCAGCGCCTTGTGCTCCTCAATTTCGGGCGCGTGCTGCACCATCGCTTCGTCCATGGCGGTGGGGTCGCGGGACACCAAGCCGGGTGCCCATTCTGTCCAGGAGCGGTAGTCGTTGACCTGCCGCAGCGCGGCGAAAAGCGCCCAATCGTCGAGCCAGGAGGACTCCTCGTCGCAGAACTTGTCGAAGGCGTGGCTGAGCAGTGGCGAGGCCTCGGTTTGCTCAATAAAACGGCGGGCGGCGAGCTTGAGGAAGGCGCTGCGGACCTCGATGGTTGGCTCGAACTCGATCTGATCCACGGGGAAGGCGGGCAACATTTGCAGGTCCGAGGGCTTCAGCACGCCGTCCATGCACAGGGCGTCGAAGCTGATGAGCAGCGGGTTCCCGGCGAAGCTGGAAGGCGACTGGTAGGGGGAGTTCCCGTAGCCGGTCGGCCCCAGCGGCAAGACTTGCCATAGCGTCTGCCCCATGCGCGCCAGGTGCTCCAGCCATTGGTGCGCCTGCGGCCCGATCTCGCCCATGCCAAAGCGTCCAGGAAGCGAGGTGGGGTGCAGCAAGATGCCGCTGGAGCGAGGGAGGCCGAGCATGGAGTGAGGGGATAGGGTGGAGTTGATAGTTGATAGCCAGAGCGGCGAAGCTTTGCCTTTTCGACGATAGCGCGAAGCGTTCCAGGTAGCCAGCCTATCAACCATCAACCATCAACTCCCCTTCACAGCCCCAGCCACTTCATGCCAAAGGCGATCACCAAGGGGGCGCTGAGCAGGCTGGCGACGGTGGTGCCGAGCACGACCTGCACGGCCGTGGGCGCGTGGCCGCCGTAGTGGCGGGCGACGACGATGGTGAACACGGCGGAAGGCATGGCGGCCTGCACAACCATCACTCGTTTCAGGTCCGGGGTCAGGGGCAGCAGCCAGGCGACGAGGAAGAAAAAGATGGGGATGACGCCTTGGCGCAGCACCGAGCAGCCGATGGCCACCGCCCAGTTGAAGCGCTCCTCCTTGATCAGGTCGTTGATGGACGCGCCGATGAGCACCACGCTCAGGGGCACGGAGCACGCGCCGAGATTCCCCATGACCGTGTGCAAGATGTCAGGCACGAACCGGGAGAGACCCAGGAAATTGATCAGCAGGGACACGACAATGCTGATGACGGGCGTATTGATCGCGGCCTTCCACGGAGCCTTCGATAGGCCAGTCAGAATGCCGACGCCGAGGGTCCACACCGCCAGCTCCACGCCCAGGGTGAAGGTGAACATGACGCCCAGGATTTCCTTCCCCGGGAACAAGGCGGTCATCACGGGAATGGCCACATAGCCGTAGTTTTGAATGCCGGTCGTCATGGCGAACGTGCGCCGCCCTTCGCCCTTTTTCAGGCCGATCAATGGGGCAGCCAAGTGCGAAACCAAGATGCCCACGCCGACCAATCCAAACCCCAGCGCCGCCGCTAGCACCACGCGGCCAGGGTTCATCACCTCCGGGTTTCCCACCAGCCGTTCAATGATCAAGCAGGGGAACAGCAGGTTCACCGACAGCCGCATCAGGCCGTTGTCCGCCTCGGGCGGCAGGATCTTGAACCTCCGCGCCAGCGCGCCCACCAGCATGGTGAGGTAAACTGGAATGATGGCGTTGAGGACGGTGGCGTAGCTGAGCACGGCGATTCGGGAAAAAAGTTCGCCACCAGTCGATGGCTGCAAACTCTTCAGCCCTACTCTGACTCGTCGTCATACTCAAATCGTTGCGCGGCCCTGGGCGGAGCTTTTCGAGGACGAGTAGGACTGAAGTGCTGGCAGCGCCGAGACGAAATTCAAGTCAGCGGCGAGTCGGTCTTGCCAAAACACTTCATACTTGTTAACAATGTGAACAACTGAAACGAATGGCCCTTGCCACCCGCCAAGCCTTGAAGCGCGCCGCCCCATCCGCGCCTAACAAGCCCCTTCCCGACAAGAAGGAGCGTCGGAACGACCGCACGCACTTGGACGTGCGGCGCCGGAACGGCGATGAGCGGAAGGAGCGCATCCTCACCTTCAAGGAATGGACCGGGTGGCTGCTGTTGGCCCCGGTGTGCCTGTTTAGTCTCGTCACCTTCGCCGACCTGCTGCTGCGCGCCGCGCGTGATGGCGGCTTTTGGGGCTCTGTCGAGCTGAAGTGGTTCCTGGTGGGCACGGTCTGCTGGCTGCTCCCGTGGCTAATGATGCCGCGCTGGCTGATGATCGTGTATGTCTTCGCCCATGAGTGGACGCACCTGCTGACCGCCAAAGCGTTCGGGGCTGTGGTCTATGACTGGCACGTGGGGCATGACGGCGGCTGGGTGGACACGAGCAAGAGCAACACGGCCATCTCGCTCTCGCCGTATCTGGTGCCGCTCTACACCACGGCAGTGGTATTGCTTTTTGGTGTGCTTGGCCTGTTCCTGAAGCTGGACGCGCTCTATCACATCCCGCTTGGCAGCGTGCAGTTGCCCTTCCATGGGCAAAAGGTCCTCTGCTACCTGATCGGGTTCACGTGGTGCCTGCATTTCAGCTGCACCGTGCACACGCTGCGGGTGGAGCAGAGCGACTTGAAGCGGAACGGTAGCTTCTTCTCCGGCTGGCTTATCGTGCTGTGCAATCTCATGATCGTGGCCGCGCTGCTCATCATCGCCTCGCCGACGATCACGTGGTTCGACGCCTGGCACAGCTTGGAAAAAGCGGTGGTGTGGACCTTCGGCTCCGCCTTCCAGGTCGTCGCGACCGTCGTGGTCAATGTCTGGGGCGCGTTCGCAGACGTGTTCGCAGCTATGCGGGATTGGAAGGTGCAGTAAGGGGTAGTGGCTAGTGATGGGTGATGAGTGCTTAGTTCTGATTCAGAAACTAAACGCTAACGACTTATCCCCGCTCACATCCCTGGCTCCGAATCAAAACAAGAGCCTTCCCACGTGCCCCAGCTTTCGCTTTAATCGGCGGCTCATGAAAGCCAGCGTCCTCCTTCTTTTCTTGGCTGCCAGCCTGCACGCCGAAACCGTGATCAGCTGGCAGCGCCAGCAACTGCACGGTGATTTTTACTCCGAAGGCGCAGGCATTGGCGACATCAATGGCGATGGCAAACCCGACATCGTCGCCGGTCCGTTTTGGTGGGAAGGGCCGGCCTTTGAAAAGAAGCACGCCTACTACGAGCCGAAGATCTTCAGCATCAATGGCTACTCGGACAACTTCTTCGCCTACGTCCAGGACTTCAACGCCGACCAGAGGAACGACATCCTCATCCTCGGCTTCCCCGGCAAGGAAGCGCGCCTCTACCTGAACCCCGGCACGCACGACG
>CAXNNN010000096.1:0-9362 GCA_964203095.1 Verrucomicrobiaceae bacterium
CATCCGGCGAGTAACGCCAAGCGCCAAATGGATTCTTCTGCGCGGAAGTCACCGCGCAGCGAATGGCGAGGTCCAATGATTTGGCGATGCTGACCGGCTTGCCACCAGAGCCCTCAATGAGCAGTGACTCATCGACCACGCCATAGGCCTCAGCCAAGGCGAGCGTGGCGAAGCCATGGTGATACATGCTATTCGGGTAGTAGCCCGTGGCCGGTTCTTGGGTGGCAATGATCGCGCGAACCGCACGGCGAATGTTGGGCGCATACTTGCCATAGTTCGGGTCTTCGCCGCTGGCGAGAAAGGCCATCAAGCACAGGCCCGTTTGCCCTGCGCCGTTCTGCCCGTCTTGCCATTGGCCATCGGGGCTTTGCTTTTGCGCGAGCCACGTCAAGCCACGCTCATAGATCGTGTCCACCTCCGGCGGCACTTCGCCACCGAAGCGCAGGGCAGGGGACTGAGCGTGAAGCGCAGTGGCCAGGAAGAGAGTGATGAGTAGCCAGGACTTCATTTCAAGATCGCCCTCCCGCCATTCTGAAGGATGACACCGCCTTGAGGATTGACCTGGGAAGGCCTGTTAATCCTTGCTCGATGATTCTGTTCAATGCTCTGCCACCAGCCGCGATAGTCCGCCGTGATTTGCATCCAGCGTTCATGCTGTTGTGGGCCGATCAGTTCCGTCAAGGTCGCTTCAGGAATGCCGGATAGCATGAGCAGCAACATGCGCAGGTCGATGCCGTTGCTGCGGTCGATGTAGTTCATCATGTCGGGCATGTAGTCAGCCAGAGCAGCGGCAGCGAGCGGCTCGATCTTCTCCGCCTGCGTGAGAGTGATTCCGATTTGGCGATCCAATTCGGCCATCAGCATCACCACCAGCGCGCGTTGGCGGTAGGCCTGGCGCTCCTGCTCCGCGTTTGTCCAGGTGACGTGCTCTTCCGGCGTCAGCAACTGGCCCAGTGCTCCTGTCCAAAGGCTTTGTTGCTCCGTGTCATCATTGCCGACATTGATTCGGCCGATCGACGTCAACCGTTGCTCCACCATCTCCAGCGGTAAGCCCGAAGCCTGCTGACGAACCTGATTTTCCTGCGCACTACGCCAGCCTTCCATGGAGCGATCCACCGCCCCCTTGGCCGCGATCTCCAGCATTCGCTGGCGCTCGGGTGAAAGACCCACCGTGCGGCGGACATCACCGACGACGATGCTCATCTGCTCGGTGCGTTCCGTCGCCTGATCGTGCTCCGTATTCACCAAGTGATTCGAGATGACCTGCTGCACCATTTCAGCCTCCGTGAGTTGCTCGACGGGTAGGGGCTTGGATTCTTCCTTTGGTGAAGGTTCAGGGGTGACAGCAAAGACTGTCATCGATATGCCAAAAATTACTGCACCGACAGTGAGGTGGAAATGCAGAGAGGCGATGTGGAGGAAATTCATACTCAATCAATTCTGGTTCCACCAGCCCGCGTAACGCGCCGCTAGGTCGGTCCAACCGGTGTGTTGATCATCCTCAAGCAAGTCTTTCACCGCAGGCTCAGGCACGCCGTTGAGCACCATCAAGATGAACTCTGAGCTGGTGTAGTTCTGCCCCATCATCGCATCGATGCGGGGTCTAGAATCACGAATGACATTGTCCAAGGTCTTCTCCAACTTGCCTCGCTGCGTGGGGGTCAGGCGCAGGTGCCGATCAACCTCGGACACCGCCAGGAGAGTCAGCGCGTGATTGCGGCGTTGCAACCGTTGCTGCTCGCGCGATTGGTAGTCGGCGAAGGCCGCCGCATTCAACGATTGCTTCAAGAGCGCCTGCCAGGTTGCTTCCTCAGCATTGATCGCCTCAGGCTCGGCCGCTGTGCCGAAGTTGATTTGGCCTCCTTCGAGCATCTGCAGGCGATCCTCCGCGCCGCCAAGGAAGGCACTCTTCACATACTCGCGGATGTTCTTTTCCAAGCCCTTGCCCCAAGCCGCGAGTGAAGTTTCCACGGCAGGTGCAAGGCCATCACGCAGCTTCTGCGAAGTCAAGGCATCGAGTTGGTGCTGTGTGATCAGTTCCTTGGCCTGGGTCCTGCGCGCTTCGATGCGTTGCTCCTTCCATTGCTCGCGGCCACGATCCAAGTAGTCAGCGATGGCTTTTTCGATGCGCTCACGACGCTTGGTTGCTTCACCCTCCCACTTGGCCAGTTCAGGGGCCGTGAGCCACTGCTTCAAGGCATCATTCCAAATTGGTGAACGATCTGGTGTTAAGATCGCCTCCGGCAGCTTGCGATAGGCATTCCAGAACTGCGTCTGATCTACGTCGCCATCCTTGGCCATGGCATTCCAGATCTTCCAGAGGCCGACCTTTGATTTCGCCATCTTGTCCGCCACTGCCGCTTGCGCTGCATTTTTCAGCTCGCTGATCTTCGCATCGTCACTGACACCCGAAACCTTCACGACCTCATCGACCAAGGATCTCATGCCCGTGGAATAAAAATCATCCGACCGCTGCAAGGTCTGGTCGATGAAAGGTACGTTGGGTTCGTCTTGGGCGCTTACGATGCTGCTTGGCAGTAACGAAGCTCCCAGACACAGCCATGCTCGTAGCCGAACCCAAATGACCAATGACGAATGATGAATGGTGAACGAACTGCTCATTTCTTCCCAGCCTCCAGTGTGTTGAAGTAAGCATCGAGTCCCGTCTTGAACTCCTCCGGCAATTCGCGGCCTGCTTTGCCGGTGGCTTGTCCTGCGGCGCGTTCACCAATCATCCCGCTCGCATCCGAGCCGGGGCCAATGTTGGCCAGTGCGCTCGATGACGCAGAGGCAGCACCACCGCCCCCGCCGGGGTTACTGCCGCCTCCGCCGCCACCACCTCCTGGCGGCTGCCGACGAGCTTCGAGCAAGAGTTCGATGGCTTCGGTCTCTGCGGCGATCGCGGTCGGGCCAGTCTCCGGCTTGTCGAGAATCACATAGGCGTCCTTCATCACTTCGGTGACTTTCATCAGCAGCTTCATTTCCTTCTGGAAGCTTTCTGCCTTCGGCAGTTTTGAAATTTCAGCCACCGCTTCAGCGGTGCGCCTTCCGATGTCATCCTGCTTCAAGGCCAAGCCAGTGGCGCGTTTGAAATAGTCCTTCTTGTCCAAGGCTGGACGTGCGGCTTCGGCTTCGCGCGTTTCGTCGCGCAGCTTCATCTCGTCGAATAGCACCTGCATGACCTTCAGCACTACTTCGGGCGGTAGGCTGTCTTGCGGCTTGCTTTCCTTGCTCTCGCCCGCTTGCGCGGCGGCCACCATTTCCTCGGCCCAGCGGTCCAGCATGTCGGCCCAGTATTCGCTCGCGGCGATGCCGCGCCCGCTCCAGTTGCTGCGCACCTCATCACCGATCCGTGACAGCGCCGCGACCACCTCGGTCTTCTTCATCTGGTCTAGGATGTTCTTGAAGCGTGTGTCCTGCTTGCGCTGATAGTAGGCGTCGAGATCACTCTGGATCACACGCACCACATTGCTGGCGTCCATTTGCTGCACGGCGACTTCATTGGACTTTTGCACCTCAGATTGTGCGACACGCTTCTTGTCCAAACCGAAGGCTTGCAGGGTCGTCGCGTTCAAAGTGGACGCGATGCCCATCTGCTTCTTCGATGCGGCCTTCAAGCGCTTCACAAAGGTGCTGCCCTCCATGCCTGCGAGCAGGTTGCTCAGTTGATCCGTGACCTTGGCGAAGGCAGTCAGCAGTTCCTTTTGTTCATCAATCGCCTTGTTCAATTCCTTCTGTGCGGGCGAGTCACTTTGGGCTTGTCGAGGCTTGGTATTCGGTTTCTCAGCAGGTGAATCAAGCGTGGTGTTGGGCAGGCCCAGCTTGCCCGAGCCAGGCTTCTTGGGATCACCGGACTTGCTGTCGTCGCTGGGCTTCTGCTCGAAGAAACTCTTCTCATTGTCCGCCACACTCGGAGCCTTCGGTTGGTCCTGGGCATTCGGGTCCATCGCTTGTGGCTTGCTGTCGCCTTTGCTCTGCTCGCCCTGGCTCACCTTCGGCGCATCCTTGCTATCGGAGGATGGCGAGGGCTTCTGTGGTTCACCTGATTGTTCGGATGACTGCCCCTGAGCGCTAGAGCTTTTCTTCAGCAAGTCGGCCACGCTCGGCATCTTCTTGTCGGCGATGTCCTTCAGTTGTTTCAGCGTCTGCGCCCACTGCTCGAGCCGTTGCGCGTCGAAGGCATCGTTGCGCGCGGCTTGCTCGATCATCTTCTTGCCCGCGTCGTTCAAACGTTCCAGTCGATCACTGTTTGCGCTCTCCGCGTTCGCTTGCTGCGTCAGCTTGCGGCGATTCTCCGGGCGGCCCAGTTCCTCGGCTTTCAGCGCGCGCAGTTCGCGATTCGTCTCATGCAAGCGCTGCTCTTGCTCATACGACTCGCGCGCGGCTTGCAACCACTTGCCGAACTGCTCGGTCATCCACAGCGCGTGATCGTCCTTGCTCAGGATGTGCAGCACGATGCCCGGCGATAGCGCGCGATGTCCGGTCTTATAATCCTCGGCCCAGGCGCGCAGCTCGATGCTCTGCGGTGTCACGCCATCGCGCTGCGCGCAGAAGGTCGCCTTCGCTGTCAGGTTGCGGAGTTCATTGCCACCGGCTGCGCTGATGGATTCGCCTTTGGCTGTCGGCAGCGAGGACTCGCCCACGACACCTTTCCAAAGCAGGCCCACGCGTTGAATGCCAAAGTCGTCGCTGGCTTCGAGATCGAGCGTGACGACTTCGCTTTCGATGATGACCTGCTCCTGCGAATCGCGACGTGCGAAGATGCGCGGCTGCTCATCGTCCACCGCGGTGACTTTCAAGGTCAATGGCTCGCGTGCTGCAAGACGATCCGCATCCTCCCAGTCGAAGCGATACTCGGCATTGGCCGCCACCGGGATGGGCAGTGACTTCATCGCTCCCTGCACGATCGGTTGCGGCTTGCTATTCATCCGGGCTGTCGCAAGCGCGCGGCTGGCGCTGAGTTCAAAGGAAACCTGTGCGTCCTTCAGCACGCTGACCGAACCATTGCGCGCCTCCAGCACCGGCTGCGTCTGATAGCCCAGGTAATCGGGCAGCGTCAGCTGCGCTTGAAGCTTCTTCATTTCTGGGCGCGGCGTGGGCACCAAAGCGATACTCTTGCGCACATCGCCAATGCTCAGGTTCAGCGGCGCATTCTTCTTCTGCGGCGGCAGCTTGAAGGCATACGTGGCGTGCTCTTCTTTGACCACGATCTTGGGTTGATCCTGCACACGCGCGGTGCCGGACGCAGGTGCCCATTCGGTGTCGGTGCGCAGGATGGCACCGACCTCCACTGGCTCCGCGTAGGGCACCACCAGCTTGTTCGGCAGCGCTTCGATCTTGGCAAAGGTGTAGCGATCAATCTCGCGCCAAGGCGTCAACCATCGGCCCAGCGCATTCCATGCCGCCCCTGGCACGAGGGCAAAAGCCGTGACTGCCACGGCACATGCGATGCCTGCCGTCCACGCCCAGCGACGATGGCTGTCCTGTGGCACGGCATTGTCGAGCGACACATCTTTGACAGCGTCCGCTGCTTGATTCATCGCTGCCTGCACCAGTCGTTCACTGCGACCCGTGCCGGCATCTTGATGTGCCAGTTCCACGATGCCGAGCAACTGATCGCCAAGCCGAGGGAAGGTGTGTCGCAGCAATCGCGCTGCATCTTCCAGCCGCCGCTGCTGCCACACCCAGCGATGCCATTTCAAAGGCAAGCCAAGACCCAGCACCGCCGCGCTCGAAAGCATGAGCATGGTGCGCAACCAAGCCGGAGTCTCCATGAACCGATCCAGCACAAAGACGATCAAAAAACTCAGCGCCAGACCGAACAGTGCTGCTAGCAGGCCCTCGGCCAGCTTGATGATCCACACCCGGCGACGAAAGGCCGCGAGCTTGGCTTCCAGCACGGGAGGCAAGGGCAGCTTGGGTGGGGGATTCATGGAGTGCGAGAAGTATAACGAACAAAGCTGAGTAAATCGAAGGCAAATCTCTGCTCAAAACGCGCCTGCCATTTTGCGGCCAATCCAGAAGGTCCCCAGTAGCAGAAGCACAAAGCCTGCCCACAGCGGGTGCGCCCAGAGCAGTAGGCGGCGTTCCTCCAGGTCCGGTTCGGGCAGGGCGGCGATGGCTTTCACGATATCGACAGGCGTGACCGACGTCATGAACTGCCCCCGCGTGAGCGACGCAATCTCGCGCAGCACGTCATGCCGCGCTGGCTGCCCCAGCTTTTCCTTGGAGGCCCCCTGGATGGAAATGACGCTGTCCAGCGGCTCGCCGCTCTCGGCGCAGCTGATGCGCACCTTGTGATCGCCTGGCTCAGTGGGCAAGAAGCTGCCGGTGAACAGGCCCCAGGCCTCCTCGCCAGCGGGCAGCAAGCGCACGCTGCTGACCTTGCCGGAAGGCGCGGCGATTTGGGCCATCACCGTGGCATCGCGCAAAGGCTCGCCCGTGGTGCTCAGGGCATTGGCGTTCAGTGTCAAGACATTGCCCGTGCGTGGACGATCAGGGCTGTAGAACAGACGCAGATTGCCACCTGCGGCCATGTTGCGCTGATAGGCCATCCAGCGCACGACTTGGCCCCAGAAACGGTAGTGATACTTGTCCTCCACGCCACGCCGCCAGCGCCAAGCGCCGTCGCTGCCCATGAACAGAATCTTGCCGGAACCAAAGGTCTTGGCCACGATCATCGGCACTCGACCAAAGCGCGTGCTCTCGCTGCTGTGCGTGGCCAGAACCTCGGCCCCTGCTTTGGCGCGCAGCGCAGGCGCATACCACTGGAAGCCCGGCAGCGTGGACCACACGCGCGCACTGGCTTCGTCGGTGTCTTCGAGCTTCGTGAGTAGGCTGCGCTGGCCAGCATCGGTCAAGGCAAAGCGCCCTGGTGCGGCACTGCCCCAGCCCTTGGGTTGGGCTTCGTCGAGCACCACGGGGTAAAGATCGGCAAGCGGCGATTGCTGAAGTGTTGATTGGTGTCCGTTGAATCCTGGTAGAAAGACCAGGCCTGCGGCCTGATCGCGCACCAGCTTCTTGATCTGCTCACACTGCTCCTCGGTGAGTTGACCGGCGTTCATGCCGACATCGCCGAGGAACACGACGTCATACTTGCTGAGGTCTTCGGCCTTCGGGAAGGCATCCAGATAGCCGCGCCCGCCGCCCATTTTGTCAAGACCAGGATGGAACAGCAGCGTGTTCACCTCCACGCCGGGGTCGCGCTCCATCGCGTTGCGCATGTAGCGATACTCCCAACGCGGGGTGCTTTCGATGATCAGCACGCGCAGCTCCTCTTTGCGAATCGAGACGGGGGCTTCCAGTGTGTTGTTGTCCGGGTAGCGCTCGCCGGGCACGGGTGGCACTTGCAGCTTGAGCTTTACATCGCCTGTGTTTGCGGGTCGCCAGACAAGGCTGTCCTGCATGCGACCCATGGCGGGCAAGATCAGTTCTTGTGTCAAGGTTTCGCCTGTGCTGGTCTGCAAGCTGAGCGTGATCGCTTGCTCACGCGGTAGCGAACTCTCGATCACAAACGGAATCCGCAGCGGTTTGCCCGCTACGCCGTAAGTCGGCGCGTCAAAGCTGACGATCCACACATCCGGCAATCGCGTCTCCGCACCCGCAGGCACAGCGAAGACGGGCGCATTTCTCATGCGCAGCTGCGTCGCCGCCTGAGTGGGCGAACTACCAGTATTCCAATCGCCATCGCTCGCCAGCACCACACTGCGGAGGCGCGGTTGCTGCTCGAGCAGCTTCATCAAGGCACCATTGAGGTCGGTGCCTTCGGTGGCATTTTCGAGCGAAGAAGAAAAGGGTTCGATGACGACATTCATTCGCTGCTGAAGGGCCGCCCAGGCCGCCGCATCGGTGAGCGGTTGTATCGCTTCGGCTCGCGATGCAGGGAGGCTGGCTGGCTGGTCTTCATTCACCACGTCGCGGGTGTCCATGCTGTGGGAGACATCGTGCAACACCGCCAGCACAGGGCGCTGGTCCGGCTTGAAACTCTCCCGCCACTCCGGCTGGTTGAGCGTGATCGCGATACAAACGGCGATCAGCACGCGCAGCAACTCCAGCCAGCCCATGAGACGCTTCTTGACCGCGCGCTGCCAGCCCAGATACGCGAGCACCGCTGTCGCCAAAACGATCAGCACGCCAAGCACAACCGTGCCGGGTGTGGTGATGAAGGTGAGGTGGCTTTGTTCCATCACGCCACCACCTCCCGCTTCGTTTCGGCTTTCACGGCATCACGCTTCGAGGGCAGGCAGAGGATGGCTTCGCCAATCAACGCGAGCGCCATGAGCAGCAGGAAGGTCCGCCAGATTTCATTGGCCAAACTGCTTTGATCTTCGACCGAATCGTCAACGCGATGGAACTGCAATCCCGCGAACAGTTCCTTCAAGGCCTCGTCACTGACAAGCACCGTCGAGTCCTCGCGTGCAGGACGGTTGAGCGCCATCAATCGCTCATCGGCCGCTAGCACACCGCTGACCAGCGATGATGACGAGTGACCTTCCTCGACCGCTTTCCAAGGGATCGTGCTGGGCAGAGCCGTGGCACTGGCCTCGCGTTGTTGGGCATTGCCGAGGGTCTTCGCTCCTTCAGCGAGTGCACGTTGCATGAGCACATACAGCACCACGCCATCGCGGGCGAGACTGCTTTGATTTGATCCTGGCAAGGTGCCGCAGAACCAGGCATTCGTCTGCTCCCTCGTCGCGCGAGCGATGAGCGTGTCGCCGCTGGAAAGGCGAGCGAGTGGTGTGCTCTCACCTTCGATCAGGCAATGCCGCAGCACTTCCAGTTCGCCCACAGGCAGAGCGGTGCCGCCGCGTGTGTTGGCCAACAGATCATCCGAGGCACGCCACCAGCCGATGGCCGCGGTGCTCTCGGTCTTGGGCACGTTCTTCCAGTCACCCCAGCGCAGCCCGAGGAATGCATAATCGCTGGTGCCCGTCGTTGGCGGCAAGAAAAGGACGCTGCGACCGGTGCTGACGTGATGGGCTAGTTGCCTAGAGATGATGTCATCTGCGGCGGGCAGTGCTGCCTGCCAAAGGATCAGCGCGGCTTTATCCCAATCGATCTCGGCGGTGCGCGATGCCGACAGCACCTTGACCTCTTGTTTGCGCCCTGGCTCAGCGGGTGAGGAAGCGACGGCGCTCAAGGGTTCGATGACATCGGGATCGTCCGAGACGATGATGGTCAACGGTGTCGTGGGTTGGTCGAAGACGAAGTGAAACGCATTGTCACGCAGGTTCGAGTCGGCGGGCAGTTCGATTCGACCCCAGCCGCGCTTGGTGCTTTTGTCGATGGGCACGGCGTGACCTTGCAGCACCAGTTCGTTGTCCTTCAGCATTGCGGTGATGGTCGAGCGCGTGCCATTGACC
>CAXNNN010000097.1:0-9349 GCA_964203095.1 Verrucomicrobiaceae bacterium
GGTGCGGATCATCTGCGAGTGGCAGTTGTAGCAGCCCTCGCTGACATACAAATCACGGCCAGCGAGTTCCAGCGGCGTGTAGATCTTTTGCAGACGGTTCTCAATGTTCTTCGCCCGATTCACGGTGACCGTGGGAATCAGTTGAATCAGACCCCCGATCACCACCGCGACGAAGGTCAGCACGGTGAAGGGCAAGTAGTTGTGCAGCAGCTTCTCATACCAGTGCGTCCAGGCCTTGTTCGCAGCTTTGAACCGAACCACGGACAGCCAGCCAAAGATGACCGAGCAAATCAGCGACACCGTGGCCGCGCCCGTGGGCAGGAACCACCAGCCACAGAGCAGCAGCAACGCACCAAACGAGTAGAGCACGGGGTCATTCTGGAAGGTCTCCCTCCAGGTCATCGTGTCTTTCTCCTCACTGGACTCAATCGTGATCTCGCGGGTCTCGTTGTAAGCCTTACCACTCAGGATGGTCATGGTCAGATTCACCACCATGACGAGGAAGCCCACGAGATACATGGCACCGCCGATCACGCGCATACCCATCATCGGGCGGATCGCTTGCAGCGTGTCGAGGAAGGCCGGGTATTGAAGCGCGGTGCCATCGGGCGTGGTGGCATTGAGCATCAAGCCCTGCATCACACCACTGATCCACATGGCCACCACGTAAAGCAAGATGCCGAAGGTGCCGATCCAGAAGTGGAAATTGGCCGCTGGGATGGACCAAAGCTTGGTCTTCCACAAGCGCGGCGCGAGGTAGTAGAACATGCCTGCCGCCATAAAGCCATTCCAGCCAAGCGCTCCACTGTGCACGTGACCGATGGTCCAGTCAGAGTAGTGAGACAGTGCATTAACTGAACGGATCGAGAGCAACGGCCCTTCAAAAGTGGACATGCCGTAAAAGGTCACGCCTGCGACAAAGAACTTGATCACCGGATCGGTGCGCAGCTTGTCCCATGCGCCACGCAACGTCAGCAAGCCATTCAACATGCCGCCCCATGAAGGAGCCCAGAGCATGAGGCTGAAGAACATGCCCAGCATTTGCAGCCACTTCGGCAGCGCTGTGTTCAGCAGATGATGCGGGCCCGCCCAGATGTAGAGGAAGACCAGCGACCAGAAGTGCACGATCGAAAGCCGGTAGGAATACACCGGGCGCTCAGCCGCCTTCGGCATGAAGTAATACATGATGCCGAGGATGGGCGTCGTCAGGAAGAAGGCGACAGCGTTGTGCCCATACCACCACTGCACCAGCGCGTTCTGCACACCTGCGAAGATCGAATAGCTGTGTGTCCAGCTCGTTGGAATCGACAGGTGATTAACAATGTAAAGCATGGCCACTGTGACGATGGTGGCGATGTAGAACCACAGAGCAACGTAGAGGCTTGGTTCATTGCGCTTGTGCAGGGTGATGAAAAAGTTCACTGCAAACACCACCCAGATCAGCGCCACCGCGATATTGATCGGCCAGATCAGCTCTGCGTATTCCTGTCCGCGCGAGAGGCCTAGTGGCAGCGTGATAGCCGCAGCGACAATGATGAGCTGCCAGCCCCAAAAATGAATCGCCGACAGCAAATCCGTGCCCATGCGAACCTTGCAAAGACGCTGAGTGGAGTAGTAGACACCAGCGAACATCATGTTGCCCACGAAGGCGAAGATCGCCGCATTCGTGTGCAGTGGACGCAGGCGACCAAAGGTCAGCCAGCTCGCCAAGTTCAGCTCATGATAATTCAACTGCGAGGCGATGAGGACGCCCACGAGCATGGCCACAACGCCAAACACGACCGAGGCGATCATGAATTGTCGCACGACCCGGTCGTTGTATTCGATGGTTACTTTGGAGGTGATAAAAGAGGGCAAAGGGATGAGGTCTAAGAGCGAAGGATTTGAAGTTCAGCGAGGGCATGGTCAGGCTCTTCGCCCTTTGCTCTTTGCCCTTGGCTTCCCTCATCCAAGGGCAGCAGCGCGTCCTGTTCGATGCTGCGGCGCTGGCGCTGGGATTGCTCCGCAAAGAAGAGCGCCGCAAACAAAACAGCAAAAGCAAGGCTGACGAAGACGGTGACGGCGAAGACTTCCATGAGAGTGAGAGTTGGGCATCTGGAGGAGCCCCGATGCCTATGGAATGGAGCGCACAGCCCCGCGACTCGCTCCGCTTGCCTTGGCTTCACTGGTGCTTTTCTTGCGCGCTTCTGTTGCGCTTGCCGCGCGCGAGATTTGTCTTTCGCATTGAACGCGACCGCATCCCATCGCAATAACAGGGCATGGACGTGGGCTTCTTATTCGACTGGGACGGCGTGGTGATCGACTCTCATGCGCAGCATGAGGAAAGCTGGGTGCTGCTCTCGGCAGAGATAGATCAGGCGCTGCCGGAGGGCTTCATGAAGCAGACCTTTGGCATGAGGAACCAAAACATCTTTCCGCTGTGGATGCCGCACCTGGAAGGCAAGGACGCGGAGATCATCGCGCTCGGCAACCGCAAGGAAGAGCTGTATCGCGAGATCTTGCGCCGTGATGGCATCGAAGCGCTGCCAGGGGTGAAGGACTTCTTGAAGGCAGCCCGTGTCGCAGGCATCCCTGCAAGCGTGGGTTCGTCCACCCCACGCAAAAACATCGACACGGTGATCGAGATGGCCGGGCTGGAAGGCTTGTTCGATGCCATCGTGTCCGCCGATGATGTGCAGCGTGGCAAGCCGGACCCGGAGGTCTTCTTGAAAGGTGCCGCGAAACTGAATCGTAAGCCGGAACGCTGCGTAGTGTTTGAAGATGCCTTCGTCGGCATTCAAGCAGGCAAGAGCGGCGGCATGAAGGTGGTGGGTATCGCCAGCACGCATCCAATTGAAAAGCTGACTGAGGCTGACCTCGCCCTGGACAACTTGAAAGGCGTGTCGCCGCTAGAGCTCCTGGCTCGGTTGGGACTGTCAAAGTAGCTCCGACGGAAGTCGAAACTACTTTGGCTGCCGCCGCAAAACCGTATGTTGGCTGCAAGCCATGTCTACCTTCGCCCCTGCCGACTTTTTTGATCTCAGCCACACGGCCCATGCGTCGCTGTTTGTGGAAGGCGAGCCCGTGTGGGCAGCCTTGAGCCGCATTGGCGATTACTTGCAGCAGCACCTGATGCCACAGATTCTGGGACAGGTCGCGCCTTCAGCCTTCATCGGGCCTGATGTCTTCATCGGCGAGGGCACGGTGGTGGAGCCGAATGCGGTGATCAAAGGTCCGGCTTGGATTGGCAAAAACTGTCAGGTGCGTGCCGGGTGCTATGTGCGTGACAACGTCATCGTGGGCGACGGCGTGGTGCTGGGGAACTCCTGCGAATTCAAAAACTGCCTCATCTTCGACAAGGCTGAGGTGCCGCACTTCAATTATGTGGGGGATTCGATCCTCGGCCATAAGGCGCACCTAGGCGCAGGGGTCATCCTGTCGAATTACCGGCTGGACCACGGGCAGGTTGTAGTGCGGGATGGCGATGAAACTTTTGCGACCGGGCTGAGAAAAATGGGGGCTATTTTGGGCGATGCCGCAGAGATTGGCTGCAACAGCGTGCTGAACCCAGGCTCCATCATTGGCCGATGCTCCATCATTTATCCACTGAGCAGCTTCGGAGGCGTGCTGCCTGCACACACTCTTCTCAAGACGCGCGGCTCGCAAATGCAGGTACCGCGCACTTAGTGGAGATGAGTATCGGATACATTTTTTTGAATTCTCCTCGGCTTTGCTTTGTATTTATTAAAATTCAGATTGACCTAGCTAAAGTTTTTTGGTTCAAAGGCAGGTGCCATGTGTCCTGGTTTTCCCCTTATTTTAGCTGTCCACAGCCCTTGCCCGGATGCAGTCTGTCACTTTGTGGCAGACAAGTTGCTGAAAAAAAGTGTAGAACAGTGCCCTGTATTATGTAAACCAAGGTTCCCCATGTGCTGATCATTTTGGCTCTTGGGGATACTGAACTGTTTTTCCCCACGTAACTAGCAATATGGCCAACATGGAACTCGACGGAGGCATCAAGATCTACCTGCGGGAGATCGGCAAGACGGACTTGCTGACACCCGAACAGGAGGTCGAGCTAGCCGAACGGATCAAGAAGGGCGACCCAGAGGCTCGGTCGCATATGATCCGCGCCAACCTGCGACTGGTCGTGAAGATCGCGCAGGACTACGCCAACTACGGCCTGCCGCTGCTCGACTTGATTTCGGAAGGCAACATCGGCCTGATGAAGGCCGTGGAACGATTTGACCCCAACAAGGGCGGCAAACTCTCCACCTACGCCGCCTGGTGGATCAAGCAGTCGATCAAACGAGCGCTCGCGAACCAGTCCAAAACGATCCGTCTGCCCGTCCACATGGTGGACAAGATCAGCAAGATGCGCCGCGTGGCCATGTCCATGAGCGAAGAACTGGGACGTGAACCGAGCGACGACGAGCTGTCCGAAGAAATTGGCATTGATCGCGCCAAGCTCAGCCAGCTGAAGGTCGCGTCCATGCGCCCGGCGTCTTTGGATGCGCCCATCAGCGAAGACGACAGCACCGAGTTCGGTGAAATCGTCGGCGACGACACGGCACAGACGCCGTTTGAAATGCTGAGCCACAAGAACATGCACGGCCAGCTCGATGGCTTGCTTACCGTTCTGGATGAGCGCGAGCGCAAGATCATCGATGCCCGCTTTGGCCTCATGGGTCAGAAGGCACGCACGTTGGAGGAAGTCGGCCAGGAGTTCGGCGTGACTCGCGAGCGTATTCGTCAGCTTCAGAACATCGCACTACGCAAGCTGCGCCGCGCCTTGCAGAAGAAGGAAGATCCGATTCCGAAAGCGCTGCGCAATGCCAATCTGAACAAGAAGAAAGGCAAGAACACCGCGCCCCCCGCGATCGTGAAGAACCCGGAACTCGCCGCACCGCCCCCGGGCTCCTTGCCTGTGCCGCGCCCCATGGTGCAGCCACTGCCGGCAGCCACTCCGCTGATTGTCGCGCCACCCGTGGCAAAAGAAGCTCCTGTCGTCATCGAAGTGCCAGAGGTGGAAGCACCAAAAGCAGTGAAAGCCGCGCCTGAAGCGAAGCCGAAGGGCAAGTCCGAGAAGCCTGTCGCCAAGAGCAAGTCAAAGCCAGCATCTGCGAAGAAGACCGCTCCTGCGAAGCCCAAAGCAGCGGCCAAGGCACCCGCGAAAAAGGCAGCTCCTGCCAAGAAGAAGCCCGCTGCGAAAAAGCGCTGATTCTTACCGTGTCTAAAGACCGCATGTGCAGCCTGCTGCCATGCGGTTTTTTATTGCCCGCCATTCATCCCCTTCATGCTGGGACCCTCTTGCGCTGCGCGGTGGGCTGGCTATGGAGCACGGTTCCATGCACCACTTCCGTTACGTCCAGGGCCGCTTGAACGCGGAGAACGTTGATCTCGAAACGCTCGCCGAGAAACACGGCACGCCGCTTTATGTCTACAGCAAAGCCACGATTGAAGACCACTTCACGCGTTTGGACTCGGCGATGAACCGTGTGGACCATTTGGTCTGTTATGCAGTGAAGGCGAACTCCAATCTGGCCGTGCTCAACACGATTGCCAACCTCGGCGGCGGTTTCGACATCGTATCCGGTGGCGAGCTTTTCCGCGTGCTGAAGGCCGGTGGCCAAGCCGCGAACTGCACCTTCGCTGGCGTGGGAAAAACGCGGGATGAGATCGAGTATGCGCTGAAGGCAGGAATCTACTGCTTCAATGCGGAGTCCGAAGCCGAGGTGCGCTACATCGACAAGGTCGCAGGTGAGTTGGGCAAGATCGCGCCCATCGCCCTGCGTGTGAATCCGAATGTCGATGCGAAGACGCACGCGAAGATTACCACGGGCAAGAGCGAGAACAAGTTCGGCATCGACTTCGATCGCGTGCTGGATGCGTATGCGGCGATAGCAAAGGACTGCCCGAACTTGGAAATCAAGGGCCTGCAAATGCACATCGGCTCGCAGCTCACTAGCGTGGATCCCTTTGTCGAAGCAGTGAAGAAAGTCGTGCCTCTGGTGCAGGAAGTGAAGGCGCGTCATGGCCTCAAGTTCTTCAGCATCGGCGGTGGCATCGGCATTGTTTACAAGCAAAGCCTGGACTCTGGCGACTCCGGTTGGTGGGCCGAGCAGGGCACGGACGCACCGCTGAGCGTGCAGACCTATGCGGATGCGATCTCTCCGCATCTGGAGACGCTGGGCCTGCGCATCTTGTTGGAGCCAGGCCGCTTCATGGTCGGCAATGCAGGCGTGCTGCTGACGCGCGTGCTCTACGAAAAGAAGGGCAACGCCAAGACCTTCAAGATCGTCGATGCCGGCATGAATGACCTGATCCGCCCGACCCTCTATGAAGGGTGGCATCAGATCGTGCCCACGCAGAAGCCCAACTCAGACGTGCTAGAGAAGGCTGACATCGTGGGTCCCATCTGCGAGACCGGTGACTTCCTGGCACAGGATCGCGAGATGGCTCCGGTGAAGGAAGGAGACCTGCTCGCGGTCATGAGTGCCGGTGCGTATGGCTTCACTATGGCGAGTAACTACAACACCCGCCCGCTCGCCGCGGAAGTCATGGTGCATGGAGCCAAGGCCTCGCTCGTGCGCTCACGCCAGACCTTGGAAGACATCATTCGTGGTGAAAGCTTGCTGGCGGATGCCAAAGAAACGGCTTAACCATCCTCTCACTATGAATCTGCACCGCCGTCTGACTCAGTGGATCATCGCCTGCTCGCTCGCGCTCGTCGTGAGCGCCTCAGCGCAATCGACCGAATACATCATTGTCAGCGGTGGGCCGGCCCTGCGGAAATGGGAGGACCTACGGCGCAATGGCGAGCAGCACGATCGTTGGTGGGGCAACTTCATCGCGACCGCCGTGCAGCGCGTGAAAGATCTGCGTGCCCAGCAACCGAACCTGCCGATCACCTGGCTCGTGTATCGGGACAGCTACCTGCGCCGCAATGCGGCTGATGGCAAGCCCTACACCACGTGGATTCAAGAGAAACAGGCCAAATACAACCTGCGTGTGGTATGGTTCAGTAAAGGCGATGAAGTCATCGGCTACATCAACCAAGGACAAAATCGCTCCCGCACGAAGATCAATGGCTTTGAGTTCTTCGGGCACAGCAACAAGTTCTGCTTCATGTTCGACTACAGCTCGGACATCTATGGCGTGTCCTCCGCATGGCTGCATCAGAACGACCTGAAGAAGATCCGCAGCGGAGCCTTCGCCTCCAACGCCTACTGTCAAAGTTGGGGCTGCCACACGGGCGAGTCCATGAGCGAGCAGTGGAAGAAAGCCACCGGCCTTTGGATGGTGGGAGCCCACGGCAAAACCGACTACACCGACCTGCACCTGCGCAACAATCAGCCAGGGCTATCGAGCGGCAGTCATTGGAAGAAGCGGGGCTAGCGCCGATCAAATGCTGCCTGTTTGAACATCATCGGCGCTGGCGATTCAAATTGCCTCTCGTACGCGTTTGCGGCACAGTCGCCGTTCGCTTCTCTTTGCTGCGCCCGTGGCAGCAGGCTTGCGCGCCATTTTCCCAACTTTCTAGCCGAGGATTTCGTGAATGAGTTTGCCAGAAACCGCCGGACATGAACTTCAAGATTTGATCGGTGGAGGCAGCGTAGGCGCTGTCTATCGCGCGATCAGCACTAGCGGGAAAGCCTGCGCGGTGAAGGTCTTCAGTTCCATGTCGATCAATCGCAAGGGCCTGAGCACGACCCTGCGTGCGCTCCAGGCCATGCCCGCCCATCGCGGTGTGCTGCCGGTTCTCGCCTTTGATCTGGACCACAGTCCTTACTTTGCCTCCACTCCCTTGGTCGGCATGATGACCAAGGACGCCCAAGGGCGGAAGGTCTGGCAAAGCACCACGCTGGAGAACTTATGCGGGCGTGTGACGCCCGACCAAGCTTGGCGCTACATTTATGAGCTAGCGGACGGCGTGGCCTGGATGCACAAGCATGGCGTCGCGCATGGTAATCTCAAAACCAGCAGCGTGCTGGTCACGGACGATCCCGAGGGTGCCACACGCATCGCCGATGCTGGGCAGGGCTGGGTCGGTGGCATTCACCACATCGAGCTCCGTGACCACTTCATGTATCTGTGCCCTGAGCAGATGGAGCAGCCCGAGGGTTTCTTCGGTGGCTTCGGGGCATCATGGGATGTGTATGCGTTTGGCGTCATCGCTTATCGCCTGCTCACGGGCCAGTTCCCACGCGGTGGCCAGGCATGGACAACTGAATCTGCCCTGCAGAAGCAAAAGGTGGCCCGAGGCCTGAACTACGCTGTCAACAGCATGTCGCTGATGCAGGCTGTGAAGGCGCAACCACGTATCACTTGGTCATCCCCTGCGCAGACCCCGTGGGACGAGCGCCGCCGCCAGATCATTGAGCGCGCATTGGACTTTGATCCCCTCGTGCGCTGGAAAGATGTGCGAGAGATCGCGCGCGAATTTGAGGTATTGGAAGCCGACTACCTGCTCGAAGAATCCCGGGCACAGACCGCGCTCGAAAAGCGTCGGCAATCACGCAAGATCGCTAGCTTGAATACCCTCTGGATGAGCTTGGCTGCCGTGCTGCTGCTGCTCTCCATGTATACCGCCGCCACACTGTGGCGCGCCAAGAAGGCCGAGGGCACGATCGAGTCCAACCTCGCCGAGGCCAAGGCGCAAACCGAGACGCGCGATGCGAAAATCGGCGAGCAAGCAGCCTCGCTGAAGGTGATCGCCGACGCCAAGAAAGGTTCCGATCAGAACCTGCAACGGGCGCAGACGATGGTGGATCAACTAATCACGCAATTGGTGCAACTGCCGACCGGCAACAACTTGGAAGTCGCCTTCTCCCGCCAGCAACTCAGCGACGCCGCTGCCTACGTGCAGGAGGGCCTGCCCACACTGGAAAAGGAGTCAGCCCTAGCACCTGAACGCGCCCGCGCCTATGGCAACTTGGGCATGATTTACCTGAAGCAACGCAAGTCCACCGAGGCTGCGCAGTTTCTCGACAAAGCGCGCATAGAACTGCACGCCCTGCTGGCCCGCGATCCTGAAGGCCCCCACGCTAGCTTTTATCATCAATGGCTGGGCCGATTCAGTCTGCTACTTGCGAACATGCGAGCCGCACGCGGGGACGATGAGACCGCCCTCACTCTGCTCAAGGAAGCCACCGCGAATCTCGACCCCGGCATCGAAGCCAACCCCAAGGATCGCAATGTGCGCTATGAGGCAGCCCAAGCCTGGTTCAGCTACGGGGCTCGCTGTCGCCTCGAAGGCAGCTTGGAGGAAAGCAACAATGCCCAAACACGCGCTAGCACTGCGCTTGATGAAAAAGTGATCGGCGGCTCGCTCATGCCTGAAGAGAGCTTTTTGTTGGCACGTGTGCAA
>CAXNNN010000098.1:0-9290 GCA_964203095.1 Verrucomicrobiaceae bacterium
GACACTTTTCGTCCTGAGCGGGCGAAGCCGTATCCCAAGCGCTGCCTCGTCTTCAGCCCCGAGCCGCAGGACGCCGTGGTCGCCATCGGCAGCACCATTGATCGTCTGCGCGAGCAAGGTCACGATGTGCGCGTGGTCAGCCTGACCAGCGGTTCGCTGCGCGTGAGCGATAGCGAGGCGGACAAGTTCGCAGGCACACTGGACGAACTGGCGAGCATCACTGATGACGCCAGCCAGTGGGCTCCGCAGAAGGCCTATGCGAAGAGCATTCTCCAACTGATCGAGGAGAAGGGAGAGTTCGGCGAGGACCCGCCAGCGCTGCGTCAGCTCAAAGCGCTGATCCTGCGCGGGGAGCTGCGAGATGCTGTGGTGGCGCTCAACATTAGCGCGGACAAAGCGGTGTTCCTGGACCTGCCATTTTATGAGAAGGGCCGCTACCGTCGCTTCCGCAGCAGCGAAGATGACGTGGCCGTTGTGGCCGCGATGATCCGCGACTACAAGCCATATCAAGTTTACCTTACGGGCGACGCGGCCGATCCCTCCTCCGTGCCGTCGATTTGTTTCAAGGTGATCGAGAGTGCGTTGAAGCAATGCGAGAGCGAGGAGTGGTTCGGCCTCTGCACCTTCTGGCTGTATCGCGGCAAGGAGAAAGCCTTCGAGCCGCACGAGATCGATATGGCAGTGCCCATGAGTCCGAATCAGATGGAGCGCAAGCTGCGTGCCCTGAGCCGCTATCAGGCGCTTAGTTCCTTGGAACTGCACACCCCCGATCAGAACCGCGAGGCCGCAAAGCAGTTTGACGCGCTCGGCCTAGCCGAGTATGAAGCGATGGAGTGTTTCCAGCGGTGGAAGCGGGTGTGAGTTCGTCGTTCGAGCTTCAGCTCGTTCGTGAACTTCCAACCAACTCTGACTAGCTAAAGCTGGAACTACAAGCCCTGACACGCTGAAGCGTGAACACGGAACTTTGCAGCAGCACGTTGGGCTGCTACACATCGGGCATGTTGCGTCTGAATGCTTCCGGTTTATGCCTCGTGGCGGTTTCGTTCTTGAGTGCCCAAGAGGTGCCCAACGTGAATGATGATTCCCTGCGGGTGGATCTGTTCGCCGCGGAGCCGCTGATTCAGACACCGATCGGCATGACCTTTGACAAGGCGGGTCGGTTGCTGGTGATCGAGAGCCAGACGCATTTCCGGCCCAAGGACTGGCAGGGACCGGCGCACGATCAGATCGTGTGGCTGAAGGACACGGATGGCGATGGCAGGGCTGACGCGCGGGAGGTCATCTTTGATCAAACGGATGCGACCATGGACATGGCCACCCACCCCGATGGCAGTGTGTATCTCTCCACGCGCAATGAAATCCTGCGTCTGTGCGATCAGGACAACGATGGTAAGTATGAGAAGATCGACCGGCGAATTGTGTGGTTGGAGACGGAGGGGAGGTATCCGCACAATGGACTGAGCGGACTGGCCTTTGATGCGAAGGGCAACCTCTACTTCGGCATGGGCGAGAACCTGGGCGCGGCCTACACGATCCAAGGCACCGATGGAGCGAGCTTTAGCGATCAGGGAGAAGGCGGCAACGTTTGGCATTGCACGGCAGAGGGGAAGAAGCTGAAGCGGGTGGCCACGGGTTTCTGGAATCCCTTCGGTGTTTGTGTTGATCCGTGGGGCAACGTTTTCGCCACCGACAATGACCCTGACAGCAGTCCACCTTGCCGACTGCATCACATCGTCGAAGGCGGCGACTATGGTTATCAATTTCGTTACGGTCGCAGTGGCTTGCATCCCTTCATTTCCTGGAATGGAGAGCTGCCGGGGACGCTGCCGATGCTAGCGGGCACGGGTGAGTCGCCCTGCGATGTGATCTGCTATGCACCGACGGCGGGAGCTGGGAATCGAGCGCTAGGCGAGAAATGGCAGGGCACGCTGCTGGTCGCGTCGTGGGTGGATCATCGCATTGAGAGCTACAAGCTGACGCCGAAGGATGGCAGCTTCGCGAGCAAGATGACGCTCCTGGTGGAGGGCGGGCAAGACTTCCGCCCGGTAGCCTTTGCGACCGCACCCGATGGCTCGCTGTATGTGAGCGATTGGGTGAAGCGCGATTACGAGTTGCATGGCGAAGGCCGCGTCTGGCGCATCTCGGCCAAGCAAGCAAGCGAGCAACCGGTGTCCGCATTGAAACTCGATGCAGCCAATGCAGAGGCGGAGCTGCGGGAGGGCATCCTGAGCGGTCCGACCCCGAGCGATGAAGAGGTGGCGCAATGGTTGAAGCTAACAAAGCCTTATCTGGTGTCCGCCGTTATCTGGCGCATGGCCAGAGAAGGGGAGCAGTTGCGTGGTTTCGCTGCGCAAACGCTGGGTGACGTGGGCATGGACGCCACCGTGCTGCTAGCGGCCCGCGCTGCGCTGAAACGCGAAGGCGTGGAGCTGAGCCCACTCGCTACGCAGATGATTGGCCGTGGGCTGGCGCATTCTGATCCCAAAATGCAGCTGCTGGCGCTGAAGTGGATCAGCGATGAACGGCTGGCTCCTTTTCGTCCGTTGGTCGAGGCAAGGTTGAAAGACAACGCGCTGACGGCGTCCGTTTACTATGCTGTGCTGACTACGCTGGCGAGGCTGGAGTCTGCCGAGACCAATGAAGCCGGGTTGGTGAAGCGCCTGATGGAAGACATCGCAAGCCCCAGCGTGCCGCCGCAGCACAAGATGTTGGCCTTGGAGATTCTGCCTGATCGCGACAAGCACCTGAAGGCGGCAGATATGGCGCCGCTGATGATCAAGGCTGCACCCAGCTACAAGACATGGCTGGTGAACTACCTGGGCACGCTGCGTGACGTCAAGCGCTTCGAGCCGCTTTATCAAATTGCCTTTGATTCCAACGAGAATGCCTTGGTCCGTGCGGCAGCGCTCATGCATGTGGAGGTCAAGGGCGCGGATGTGCCTGCCCTGATCGACTTGCTGGTGAGCGAGGAGACGGAGGAAGAGTTGAAGAAGGCCGCGCTTCAGTCGCTGCAAGGCGTGACCTTGTCCGGCGAGCAGAAGGCCAGCGTGGCGAAGCTGAATCAGGCGGCGCTGATCGCCATGCAGGCGCGGGTTTTGGGCAAAGCTTTCACCCCAAGTACGCGGCCTGACTTCAAGAACATCCTGGTCTGGAAGAACTACCTGGAGCAGGTGCCGGGCGACCTGGACCTAGCCAATGGGCAGCGTGTATTCATGTCGCCCAAGCTCGGAGCCTGTGCGGTGTGTCATCGAGCCGAAGGCATCGGCGGTATTGCGGGGCCGAACCTGAACACCATCTCGAAGCAGATGGATCCGACTTACTTGATCGAGTCGCTGCTGCAACCGAACCGCAATGTCGCCCCGCAGTTCGAGGCCTTCATGCTGACCACGAAGGATGGACGATCCGCGACGGCCTTCCGCCTGCTGGAACGAGGAGGCACGCACACCTATGTGGACATCGTGGGCAACCAGTTCGAGGTGAAGATCGAGGACATCGTTTCCCGAGTGCCGCTGCCCATGTCGATCATGCCCGAAGGCCTGGTCAGCAAGCTGACCGATGCTGAGGTGCGTGATCTGGTGGCGTATCTGCGGTCGATCAAGGAATGAGACGTGTTTGAAGACTATGCTGAACTATCCGCTAGGTAGGGCGGGCTGTCCCTAGTCCGCCGCCGTTGTGCCAAGAGACTCTGCTTGATCACGAGAACGAACAAAGCTCCTTGGCCTGCCATGACGGCGCTCTGTGACAGAGCGCCCTACCTCTGCACCTTCGCATCGCCCCCTTGGGCGAGCTTCAAAACCTCGGGCAGGGTGGCCATGCTGGTGTCGCCGGGGGTGCTCATGGCGAGCGCCCCGTGGGCAACGCCGAGATCAAGGGCAAGCTGCGATGTCTGCCCGCTGATCAAGCCATAGACCAGGCCGCCAACGAAGCCATCGCCACCACCGATGCGGTCCAGGATGTCCAGCTGCGGGTAGTTGCGCGAGCGCAGGAACTCGCCGTCGATCATGGCACAGGCGGCGAAGTCATTTTTGATCGCGGAGTGCACACGGCGCATGGTGGCCGCGACCCCTTGGATGTTGGGATACTTCACCCGCATGTCTTCCATGCCCACGCGTAGCGCCTGGGCTTGATCGGCAAAGATGTCGTTGGGATCGCTGTTTGGTGGAGCACCGGCGGGCTCGTGATCGGTGAGGACGCCGAACATCACGTCCACATACTGCGCGAGTTGACGATTCACGGCCTGCCCAGCGGCGAAGCCTCCTCGTTCCTGCCAGAGCGAGGGGCGATAGTTCAAGTCATAGCTGACGATCACGCCGTGCTGCTTCGCGGCTTGGCAGGCTTCGATGGCGAGCGCGGTTGTGCTTTCGCTGAGACCAGCCAGGATGCCGCCCGTGTGGAGCCAGCGCACGCCTTGCTTGCCGAAAAGGTCATCCCAATCAAAGTCGCCGGGCTTCATCTGCGAGGCCGCGCTGTGGCCGCGATCGACACAGCCTTTGGCCCCACGCAGGCCGAAGCCACGCTCGGTGAAGTTGATCGGATTGCGCACGCGCTTGCCCATGCCGTCGTAGGGCACCCACTTCACGTTCGAGGTATCGACACCGCCTTGGAGGATAAGGTCCTCCAGCAAGCGACCAATCTCGTTGTCGGCAAAGGCACTCAACAAGGTGGTGCGCAGGCCGAAGCAGCGGCGCAGACCCCGGGCCACATTGTATTCGCCGCCGCCTTCCCAGGCAGTGAATTGTCGCGAGGTGCGGATGCGGCTCTCACCGGGATCAAGGCGGAGCAGGACCTCGCCAAGTGAAACGACATCAAAGCGGCAATCACGAGCAGGGCGGAGGGCGAGAGGCATGGTAGGAAAGGGGCGTGCTCCCAGCCGGACTCGAACCGACAACCAAGGAATTATGAGTTCCCTGCTCTAACCATTGAGCTATAGGAGCATTGTGAGGGCGTGGAGAATAGCGGGTTGCGCGCAGGGCTCAAGGAATCGTTCGTTTTGGGTGCAACAATCCATAAGAGCTGCCCTGAGGCGCAAATAGTGGCTGTCCGCCGGTTGCGACATTTTCGTTGCTTGCAGTTTAAAGCTGCGTTGATCACTCTTAACCTTTTAATGATCTTTGACCTACGCGAGCACTTGCAAACGCCGATGCACCAGCGCCTTTACGGTCTGGTGGGGCCGATCATGGACCGAGCCCTGAAGCTCAGGGGCCTGCGCACGACTTACGAGAAGACGCGCCAGCTATACTCCCGCCATCAGCAGGGCCAGACCTTGTTTGCTTGGTTGGACTCCGTGCTGGAGTCGATGCATCACGAGTACCGGGTGGATCTGCCCAAGGATTTTGAGTTGCCACAATCGGGGCCGCTGGTGGTGGTGTCGAATCATCCCTTTGGCCTGATGGACCCCGTAGTGCTGGGGCACTTCATCGTGCAGCATCGGCCAGACTTGCGCATCATGGCCAATCACATCCTCGGCTCCATGGCGGAGGTGCAGCCACATTTGATCCGGGTGAATCCGTTCGGCGGCGCTCGTGCACGAAAGCAAAACCTGGCTCCGATGAAGGATGCCTTGAGCTTCCTGAAGCAGGGGGGCGCGCTGGCGATCTTTCCCTCAGGTGAGGTAGCGCACTACAAGCCAGGCCGTGGCGTGCAGGAGCAGCCGTGGTCGAATCATCTGGGCGCGTTGGTGCGCCGCACTCAGGCCACGGTGCTGCCAGTTTTCTTCCCTGGGCAGAATGGCTTGCTGTTTCACGCAGCAGGATTGCTCAACAAGCGTCTGCGCACTGGCCTGCTGGTGCGCGAGTTCCTGGGCCGCAAGCACGCGCCCACCGAGATGCGTGTGGGCAATCCTATTCCCTTCTCGAAGCTGAAGAAGTTCGAAGATGACGAGAGCCTGACCCGCTATCTCCGCCTGCACACCCTGGTGCTGGGCAAGCGCAAGAAGACGGAGAACGAGACAAGGGTGGTCGAGCCTTCGACCGGAGAATCCATCGCCCCGAGTGTAGGCACTGAGGTGCTTAAGCAAGAAGTCGACGGGCTGCGCTTCAAAGGGGCGGTACTCGCTTCGCAGGGGAGCCTCACCGCTTTCATTGCCAGCAGCCATGACATCCCGAATGTGTTGCACGAGATCGGGCGGCTGCGCGAGATCACCTTCCGCCAAGTGGGGGAGGGCACCGGTGAGGAGATCGATCTTGACAAGTTTGATCGCTACTACCTGCATCTGTTTCTGTGGGACGACAAGAAGCACTGCATCGCTGGCGCCTATCGGCTCGGCCGTGCGGATCTGATCCTGCGTGAGTATGGGCCGAAAGGGCTCTATACGAACACGCTGTTCAAGTATGAAAAGCCCTTCCTCGCGCACTTGGGTAGCGCGGTGGAGATGGGGCGCTCGTTCATCTGCACCGACTATCAGCGCAATCTCTCGGCACTGCCCTTGCTCTGGAAGGCGATCATGACTTGGATGGGGCGCAACCCGCACTATCGCAAGCTCTTGGGCCCGGTCAGCATCAGCAAGGATTACGACAAGCTGTCGCGTAAACTCATTGTCGAATTCATGGAAGAGCAGCGCAGCCACCCCGAGCTGTCGTCCATGGTGAAGCCGCGCAAACCCTTCCGCTATCTCGGCGGCAAGAAGCTGCTGAAGGAGTTCATCAGCACTCAATTGCAGGACGTGGATGACTGTTCGGCGGTCATTTCTAGCCTAGAGACGGATGGCAAAGGCATTCCGGTTTTGCTCAAGCATTACCTGCGTTTGAACGGCACCATTTTGAGCTTCAATGTTGACAAGGATTTCTCCTCCGTCCTCGATGGCCTGATCATGGTGGACCTGCTGGAGACGGATCCACGCCTACCATCGAAAATGATGGGCGAGGAGCTGTGGACCGCCTACAAGCGGCATCACGGTGCCGAGTGATATGCGCAACTACTTCGCCGCACGCTTAAGCTCTTCGACAAACACGCGTGCGGACCGGCTGCTCTCCCGTGCTCTCGGTAAGCCAGCAGCCACGCAAATGACGCCCGGCACGGGGTTCAAATCACGCATGACGGTGCGGCTTTCACTGATGCTGCCTGCGAAGCTGTGCTCGGCCACGAGTGCAATGCCAAGCCCGGCCTCGACCGCAGCCTCCAGGCTGGTGACCCCATCGAACTCTCCGCCCGATTTCACCGTGACTTTTTGATCGCGCAGCCAACGGCTGATGCGTTGCCAGTAGTCTGGATAGGCCTCGCGGCTGTAGATGAGCAGCTTCTGGCCTTGCAGGTCAGCGGGCTTCAAGCCCTTGCGCGCGGCCAGTTCATGCCGTGCGGACATGCCCACCTTCCATTCCGGTGCGCGGAGTTTGATCCACTCCACCTCACAGGCTTCGCTGTCGGGTGGCATGGTGATCACCACCTCCAGCCTGTCGTCGAACAGACCGGCGAGCATCTCGGTCGTGGAAAGGTCAGAGAGTGTCACTCGCGCGCTCGGATGTAGCTGGGTGAAGCGCTCCATCGCCACGCCGAGCAAGCCGCTGGCAAGGGAAGGGAAGGGGAATAGCCAACGCGCAAGGATTCGCCTGCATGAGTGTGGCGCACCTTCTCCAGCATGGCATCCGCGCGTCGCAGCAGATCACGCGCCTCCTTGGCCAGCATCTGCCCGGCGGCGGTAAGCCGAACGGAATGCGCACCGCGCTCCAGCAGATCCTGCTCCACGGCGTCTTCCAGTGCCTTGAACTCACGGCTCAGCGCGGGCTGGGTTAGATTCAGACCGCGTGCGGCAGCGGTGATGTTGCCCGCATTGGCGACAGCGATGAAGGCGCGGAGGTGGCGGAGTTCCATGCGTCGGCAGCATCACCAGAATGATGTCTGAGCCAAACATCATCGTATTGGTGAACTGCGACGACTGCGGCATGATGTCAGCGTTATGAAAACACGGACTGACAACACTCTCACCCTTCGCCGCTCCGAGGAGCGCGGTCACATCGACCATGGCTGGTTGAATACGTATCACTCGTTCAGCTTCGCTGACTACTATGATCCAGCGCACATGGGCTTCCGCAGCTTGCGCGTCATCAATGACGACAAGATCGGCCCTGGTGTGGGCTTCCCCACGCATCCGCATCGCGACATGGAGATCTTTAGCTATGTCCTTGCTGGCAAACTCCAGCACAAGGACTCTCTGGGCAATGAGCGAGTGCTCGAGCCCGGCCAAGTCCAAGTCATGAGCGCAGGCAAGGGCGTGCTGCATTCGGAGTTCAATCCCTCGAAGACGGAGCCCGTGCATCTGCTCCAGCTTTGGATTCAACCAAATGAGCGTGGCCTGAAGCCTCGTTACAGCGAGTGGTATCCCAAGTCTGGCAGCGAGAAGGAGCCGAAGGTGCTGATCATCTCGACCGATGGTCGCGAGGAGTCCGCCACGATCGCGCAGGATGCGAGTGTATATCGCATTCGTCTTCAGCCGGGTGAAACCGTGGCGCATGAACTCACCGCGGGTCGTGGAGCTTGGCTGCAGATCGCGCTGGGCAACGCCACCCTCAACGGTCAGGATCTGGCCACAGGTGATGCAGCATCGTCAACAGCCGCTGGCCTGCTCACCATCACCGGCGGCAGTGAGGGCACGGAAGCCCTGCTCTTTGACCTCGCCTAATGACTCTCCGTCCGCATTCGCTTCGGCCACGGCGGACAAAGAAACCAACAACAAACGCACTGAACAACTGCTACCTCTATGAACATTGTTACCACCATCGCTCGTGTCCTCCTGGGACTCATCTTCGTCGTCTTCGGGCTGAACTTCTGGTTCAACTTCATCGCCATGCCTCAACCACCCGCAGGCTCGCCTCCAGCGCTGTTCTTCGGGGCCATTTATCCTACAGGCTTCTTGGCCGTGGTGAAGGCGATTGAAGTCCTGGGTGGCTTGCTGCTGCTCAGCGGTCGCTTCACCTCGCTGGGCTTGACCTTGGTCGGTCCGGTGGTCGTGAACATCGTTTTGTTTGACCTGTTCCTGACCAAGTCCTTCAACCCTCTCGGTGCGGCGGTCGCCGTCTTCTTTCTCCTCGTGCTCTACGGCAAGCGTGAGAATTTCGCTGGTCTGCTGAAGGCCTAATCGTTGCCTCCCGTATCAACGCCCTGTCTGCATCTCGCGGGCAGGGTATTCTTGCTTATTAAAGGCTCTTCAGCAGCGTGCGTGCACTCAGGGCGATGATCAGCACTCCGACCAAGATCATCATGGGCTTGTGAGCAACGCGCGTGGTCGCCCAGGCTGCCAGCGGTGCGGCGACCATTCCACCGAGGCCTAGCGCAAGAACGATGCTCCAGTGGCTGAT
>CAXNNN010000099.1:0-9277 GCA_964203095.1 Verrucomicrobiaceae bacterium
CTTCTCGCCGACCGCCTCGCGCATGTGCAGCGTGCGGCCCAGGTAATCTTGCACCTTGGCGAAGTTCGCCTCGATGCCCTTGCCATCCAGGTCCTTATCGTTGGAGTTCCAGCACACCCGCACATTGTCGGCGGCGGCGACTTCCATGATGGTCTTGATGTCGCCCAGGTCGCTGACACCGCCGTGCACTTCCAGGCGGATTTCCTGGCCGAAGCCGATGGCGTAGTCGCCCAGCGCCGCCAGGGATTTGCCGATCTGCTCCAGCGTCTTCGCTTTCTCGACCTCCTTCGGCAGCGCATTGGGCTTCACCTTCACGCCACTGCCGCCCACATCGTGGCTCAGCTTGATGAACTCCTTGGCGCCCGCGATATTCTTCTTCACCACGTCCGGGTCAGCGGCGTGGAATTCAAAATTCGTGCCCAGGCCGATGAGTTCCACTCCGGAACCATTGAAGCGATTGCGCACCTCAGCACGCGCTGGCTCGGTCAGGTTCGGCGCGACCTTGTGCGCATGATCCACACGTAGTTCCACGCCTCCCACGCCCGCCTTGGAGCAGTTCTCGATCAGCGTCGGCAAGTCCCAATCCGCTCCCCACAGGTAGGTCACAAGGCCGTAGCGGATGTTTTCGCCCTTGTAGCTGAGCTTGGCCTCCTGCGCGGCTGCGCTGGCAGCGAGACTGGCTCCAAAAAGGGTGCCCAAAAAGTGGCGGCGTTCGATGGGGTGCATGGGCGGATGCTGGCGATTCGGCGGGGAGAAGTCAATGCGCGATCTGCGGCGGTGTGGTCCGCACCGGCCCGGTGCGGCAACCGGAAGCGGCCCCTGCGGACCACCCTCGGGATTGGCTGCGTCGCTCCTGGGATTCGCGGCACCGATCCGTGGTTTGGTGGCATTTTCCCCGGGCTCGGTGGGATTTTGCCAGTGATCGGTGGGATTTTCCCCTGGTGCGGTGGTGACGCCCGGGGGGCGGCGAGGCTGCGCCGGGGATTGGCGGCTTCGCTCCAGGGAGCGGGGCGGTGGAGCGGCGGGCGCGGGCAGCCATCCTGTAGCGATGCCACCCACCCTGGGAGCGGCGGCATGCTCCCGGGTGCAGCGCGGTCGGTCTCTGGCGCGGCGGCGCGAATCCCGAGCGCGAAATGACGACGAACGGGCTTTTTGCAGGGAGCCAGTGACCCGTAGCCAGCATCCAAGCGCGGGTGGGAGATGCCCGGTTGAACCCGTCCCCGTCATGGACTATGCACCGTGTCCTGTGACGACGGCCAACTACATCTCCCTTTTCCGCATCCTACTGGTGCCGGTCTTCGTCGGGTGCGCGATCTACTATGGGGAGAGCGTGGCGGCGGGGCAGCCAGACGAGCGCCTGCGCTGGGCCACGATCCTGGTCTTTAGCCTGGCGGCGATTAGCGACGCGGTGGACGGTTGGATCGCGCGGAATTGGAATCAACAGTCGCGGCTGGGGGCCATCCTGGACCCGCTGGCGGACAAGCTGCTCATGCTCGCGGCCATCCTGGCGCTCAGCTTCACCCCCTGGCCGCAGAAATTCCCCCTCTGGTTCCCCATCATCCTGATCTCGCGCGATGTCCTCAGCGTGGTCGGGGCCTTCGTCATTCAGCACGTGGCCGGGCAGTGCCAGATCAAGGCGCACTGGATTGGCAAGGTGACGACGGTGTGCCAGATCGTCGCTTTGTTGTGGGTCATGCTGGACATCCGCACCCCGCCTGCGCTATGGAGCGCGGGTGTGGCTGCCGCCTTCACCCTCGCCGCAGGCATGGTGAACTTGGCCAACGGCATCAAGCAGCTCTCCTTTCCCCCCCATGCGTAAAACCGTCGCCATCGTCGGCCGTCCCAATGTCGGCAAATCCGCCCTGTTCAATCGCCTTGCGGGCAAGAACATCTCCATCGTGCACGATCAGCCGGGTGTTACGCGGGACCGCATCATGGCCGAGTGCCGACGCGGCACGGAGGTCTTCGACATCATGGACACAGGGGGCATCGGCGAGAACACCAGCGACGTTCTGACCGATCAGGTGCAGCTGGAAGCCTCCATCGCTCTGGAAGTGGCGGACGTGCTGCTCTTTGTGGTCGATGTCGTGGATGGCATCACCCCCGTGGACAGCACGCTGGCCAAGCTGCTGCGCAAAGTCTCCAAGCCCGTGCTGCTGGTGTGCAACAAGGCCGACTCGCCCAAGCGCCGCATGGGAGGGGCAGAATTTTCCAAGCTTGGCTTCGCCGATCAGATCGAGGTCAGTGCCGAGCACAACCTGGGCATCGTGGAACTCGTGGAGCGCATCGGCGAACGCTTCGGCTTTGCCAAGCAACCGAAGCGCAAGTCCAAGAAAGTCATCGTGCAGGACGAGGACGACTACCGCGACCCGCGCCTGCTAACCAAGTCCAGCTACGAGGAGCGCAAGGCGCAGAAGGTGGACTACCTGAAGGCTCGCCCGCTCAAGCTGGCCATCGTGGGCCGCCCCAATGCGGGCAAGTCCTCGCTGGTGAACGCCTTGCTCAATGAGAACCGCGCCATCGTCAGCCCGCTCGCAGGCACCACGCGCGACTCGCTCGACATTCAATGTGAGATCGGGGGGAAGGGATATCAACTGATCGACACGGCCGGCATTCGTCGTCAGGCCAAGGTCGATACGCTGATCGAAGTCTTCAGCGTGAAGCGCGCCGTGCAGAGCATCGAGCGCGCCGACCTCTGCCTCTTTGTCATCGACTGCTCTGAGGGCATCATGGCCCAGGACCGCAAGATCGCGAACATGATCCTGGACGCGCACAAGCCATGCGTGTTGGTGCTCAACAAGTGGGACCTCTTCATGACCGACGAGCCGCTGAAGGTGCGCCAGGAGAAGCTGCAAGAGATGGTACGGCGCGAGCTGTTCTTCCTGCACTACGCCCCCTTCGTGACCGTGTCGGCGAAGAAGAAGCAGAACCTGGACAAGCTCTTCCAGACCGTGGAGCGCGTGCGCGCAGGTTCGCTGAAGCGCATCGGCACCGGCCCGCTCAATCGCCTGCTCACCCACGCCATCGAGAACAGTCCCGGCCCCATCGGCACCGGTGCGAACAGCTTTAAGCTGCTCTATGCCACCCAGGTGAACAACGCCGAGGATCGCTCCGTGCCCGTGCCGCACTTCGTCCTCTTCGCCAACCGCGCTTACCGCCTGCAAGACAGCTACCTGCGCTACCTGGAAAGTAAGATCCGCGAGTTCTTCCCCGGCGAAGGCCTGCCGTTTTTCCTGAAGATCAAAGCGAAGGCCCCGGAGAAGAAGGGTGGCGGGGAGTAGGGGGTGAGCTTCGCTTTCGATTCGAGGGTTGCCTGAAAAACCCTCGTCGATTAGGGTGCTCGAATGAGCAGTCTTTTACAAATTGAGTCCGCCGTTGCTGGGTTGCCGCCACAGCAGCAGTGGCTACTGCTAAGCTGGCTGCAAAGCCGATTAGCGGCTGAGCCTGTGACACAACCAACCACGCCCGAGGCATTGCAGGTGTTCCGACAGTTGCAGGCGGAGGTAAAACTGACCGATGAAGGCGCGGCGGCTTGGAAGCAAGCGGTGGCGGAGGCGCGGCGTTAGTCCTCCATTGTCATGATCCATCTGGATACCAACTTCCTGATTGATGCGCTTGTTCCAGGCAGTGTCCAGGAGGCGCAAGTGGTGGGCTGGTTGACCTGTGGTGAGACGCTAGGCATCAGTGCTATTGAGTGGGGTGAGTTTTTGTGTGGGCCGCTTTCTCCCCAAGCCGAGCACTTTGCCAGACAACTGCTCCCCGACGCGGTTCCTCTGGAGCGCATGGATGCAGAGTGCGCGGCAGGTCTTTTTAACCTCACTGGCAGGAGGTCAAAGAGCTATGCGGACTGCTGTATTGGTGCCGTCGCGATTCGTGTTGCCGCACCATTGGCGACCAGCAATCTTGGCGACTTAGCTCCCCTGGTGCCTCATGGCTTGGTGCTGGCATGAGGTCTTGGAGCCTCGGTTATCTTGTTGAGTTACTTCTCCGGCCACTCCACGCTCTCCAGCACACTGCCGTGAATCAGGCCCGTGTATTGATCCGCTCGCGAACGCTTCGCCGGTGGCCAGAAGAGACCGGCGTTGATGCGGCGCACGGCTTCCTCAGCGCAGGCGACGGCGGCGGTGATCATCGTTTCATCCAGGTCTTCAAAGCCATCCAGTGAGGTGCTGTCGGCGGCCTTGGGCAGATTCCAATACGCGGTCTCGATGTGGCCTGTCTCACGCAGGCTCCAGGCATGGGCGTAGAGGGGGAGTTGCAGATCAAGCCAGAGACAAGTCTGACCATTGCTGGTGGTGAAGCATTTCCACTCGTCCTCCTCGGCCAGCTTCATGCGCGGGCCGATGGCTTTGTAGTGGGCCAGGGCAGGGGGCTTGGCGTCGTCGCCAGTCTTGTAGTCGATGATGCGAGTCTGGCCAGCGTTGTTAACGTCCACCCGGTCGATGATGCCATGGAACTTCGCGCCGCCGATGATGAGGGCGGGATCAGCCTCGTCACCGAATCGAGTCTCCACATGCTGCGTGCGCCAGCCCTGGGTGCGTAGGCTGGCCTCGATCTCAGCACAGCGGCGCAGGCGTTGCTTGGCGCTGTCGAGTTGCAAGGCCACGGGCACGGGCAGCCGCTTGCCATGCCTTGCATGGGCATAGGCCTCGGCGGCTTTGGCAAGGAGGGTGTTCAGCTTGGCCTCGTCATCTCCAGCCGCGACACCCTCCGCCGAGTGCAGAGCGCGCAGGGCGTGGTGGATCAGATTGCCGAAGTCCATGGCGTCCATCTCGCGCTTGCCGGGATCGACGGACGAGACCTTCAAGACGTTCTCCAAGTAGTAGTTGAACGGGCAGGTCAAGTAACTGCGCAGACGCGAGGCGGAGATGGTTGTCAGCGGCTCGGTGTTAATCGGCTGTGGCTTCAGCTTCCACGCACGACGGCGGGCAGGCTCGCGGGGCAAAGTGCTGTCCAACTCCTTCGGGAAGAGCTGGCGCACGCGCTCGGTCAACTGATCGTCCGAGCAAAGGAAGAGCAAGCGCGAGGGGCGCAGCGCGTCCTTGCCCTCGCTCCACTGACCAAGCGTCAGGTGCAACGCGCCCTCGGCCTGACGTTGCTCGGCCATGGCGCTTAGAAGGTAGGCATCACGCGCGAAACGCGAGGCCTGGCTGGCAATGCCCAGTGCGTCGCGAAGGCGGTCGGGTAGGAAGGGATGCGAGATGAGCGTACCGGGCACGGACTCTTCATTGAAGCCAGCAATGATGAGCGCAGGCGCGGGCTCCCAGAGCAACTCCAGCCAGCCGAGCAGCACCAGATCGACATCGCCACGCGGATCGGCGAGCCGTTGCTGACGCAGGTGTTGAAGGCTGAGTGCGAGCAGGCCCGTGACGGGCAACTTCAACTGCTTGGCCTGCGCATGCCATTCGCCAGCGGTGTCTAACCAATCCTGAAGCAGCGACACATGATCGCGATGCTCTGGCGCGTCGGCAGCGTAGTGCTGCTCGCTGAACAGGTCGATCACCAGTGCACGAGCAGCCTCGGGCAAGGGCTGATCATGGAAGCGCTGGCTCCAGGTCTTGGCCTTTTCCATGGCAAGACGCAGCGCGATGGCTGGTGGCTTGTCATCCGGCAGCGAAGGCGCTAGCTCTAGCGCGTGAGTGAGCGTGACGGGCAGGTGCTTGGCCGCAAAGTCATCCGCCGCCTCCAGCACGCGCATGGCATCCGCGCCTTGCGTGCCGCTCAGTGCATCGCGCACACTTGGCACGCGCAGCAGGGAAGCAAAAGCCTGCCAGTCATCGGTGGCGCAGAGATCCGACCACAGGCTGAGCATTTGCACGGTGCCGTGGCGCTCGGCGGAGCGACCCCCGGGTTCATAGACGCGCACGTCCTCATGTTGCAATCGCTCCTGCAAATGAGCCCCCGCTTCGGTGTCGCACACACCAAGTGCGAGCCGCTGCGGCAGCATGCTGCGCATCAAGTCGAGCACGCGACGCGCTTGCTCGCCAGGGCTGTGCTCCAGATGAATCTGCTCGCCGCGCAAGGGAATGACGACCTCAGCCTTCTCTCCCCAATGGAGATGGCTGGGCGACCCTGTGGCTTCGAAATGCGCGGCCAACGAATCCGGCGCATGGATGTAAACCTTGGTTGGCACCTGATCGGCAGCGGTGGTGAGCCAGCGATGGAACAGCACGGGCAAGTCCGGCGCAGGCAGCACGATGATACGCTGAATGCCCTCGGGCAACGCCGGGCTGGCGGCGCGCTCGCGCTTCAAGGTCTGCGGGTCCTGCACGCCGAAGGCCTGTAAGGCCTTGTGCCAAGGTGCTTCCAGCGTGGCAAGGTCTTGCCAGCGGGCCGCATCGCGAGGCAGGTCGGGATGCGTTGCGATGCTGGCAAAACTGTAGCCACCTGCGCCGAGCGTGGTGGCTAGGTCGGTCATGGCGCGTGCCATCTCCACCGCCCAGGACCAGTCCTGATGCGCGGGCGGCACGGGGAATAGATGGGGCAAGTCGGCCAGCTTGGCGTCTATCAGCACTCGCGCCCAGGCGAGCGTCAGCTGGCTCGGGCTGGCGGTGAGGCGATGATCTTCCTCATTCAGCAACGCGCGCTCCGGTGCCCAGACATGCGGAGCGCTTACGGCTCCACCGCTGGGAGCGACTCGTCGGGCGAGATTTTCCTTCAACCGCCGCGCCGCTTCGCCAGTGGGCACGATAATGAGTGTGTCTGAAAGATCGAGGGCTCCGCTGGTCCAGTCGCGCGTGAGCAGGTCCGTGGCTTGATCGATGATGGGTCGGTGCCAGCCCCAGAAGACGCGCTCGATCATGGCGCGGAAAAGTGGGCTAGGGTCTCGCTGACGATGCCGTCCACGTCCTGATCAATGCTGACGCGAATCGCATCGGTCGGTGGCTCCAGGATAGCAAACTGGCTCTCGAGCAGGCTAACTGGCATGTAATGGCCAACGCGCCGGGCCATGCGGTCGCGAATCAATTCAAAGCCGCCGTCCAGGAACACGAACGCGATTTGGGTGGGATCGTCATCGGCGCGCAGGCGGTCCCGATAAATCTCCTTCAGTGCGGAACAGGCCAGCAGGTAGTGTGGGGTCAGGGTGCGCATCTCAACAATGCGTGCGCGCAGCTTGGCATACCAGGGCCAGCGATCTTCGTCGGTGAGCGGAGTGCCACTGCGCATCTTGGCCTTGGCAGCTTCGGTATGGAAGTCATCTGCATCCTCGAAGACGCCGCCGAGTCGCCGCGCCAGCTTTTCGCCGACGCTGGTTTTGCCACAGCCGGACACGCCTATGATGATCAGGGTGGAGGCGGGAGGCATGGTGGCGAATGAGCTGATGTGGAGCGATTGACCCAAAAGAAAAGCCCAGCCATGACGGCTGGGCCTTTCCAATAGAGAACCACAAACGAATGACAGGAGAACTACCAAATTTGGTTGCGGCTGTAGCTCGCTTGGCTCGTGATGCCGAGCTGTGGCGCGAACTCATCGTATCCGAACCACGGGTTGATGCGCTGCTTCTTGAAGTAAGGAGGGCGGTAGCCGCCCTTGTAGGCAGGGGCTGGGAAAGTCACGACTTCAAAGACGCCATAGCCGACGCGGACGAGCGTGCGCTTCAGGCCTTCGATCGGGGCAATCATGCTCGCGCCGACATTGCCTTCCGTAATGTTTGAGCGGCTCCAGTAGCTGAAGATTTCCATCGGACCGTAGGCCAGATTGGACAAGCCACGGGAGAGTTTCCGGCTCCAGTTCCACTGGGAACCTGGAGAGGCTTGGATATCAGCAAACGCGAGACTGCTGAAGGCGAAGAGGGCGACGAGTGTGGTGGCGATGCGCATTTTCATGAAGCTTCGCCATTGTTAGCAAATTATGTGAACCGTTGGCAAGGTTGATTTCGCTTTTTTCTGTTTTCTCGTGCATTTTTTGTTCCTGACTGGCGCTTAGCCCCCTCACGGGCGTAATTGATGGCCGCTCATGCCTGATCCCAAGCCCTCCACTGACGCGACTCCTCTCGGCTTTCCGCCCAGTGAACCGCCCGCTGCGCCCCAGGCTATCGACGAGGAGCACAGTTTTAATGAAGCGTTTGAGGATCGGATGCTGCTCAGCGGGCCGAATCCGCGTTCGCGCGACTTCCGCCTTCTCATGGGCGTGGTGAATGACTTCCTCAGCGGCTTCCGCACCCTGCACTTCGTCGGGCCGTGCGTCACGGTCTTCGGCTCAGCGCGCTATTCGGAGGACCATCCCTATTACATTAAGGCGAGGGAGATCGGCGCAGCCATCTCCAGGATGGGCTTCACTGTGCTGACCGGCGGCGGACCCGGCATCATGGAGGCAGCCAATCGCGGGGCAAAGGACATGGGTGGTCGCAGTGTGGGGTGCAACATCATCCTGCCCTTCGAGCAAAAGCCGAACCCCTACCTCGACCGCTGGGTGAACTTCCGTTACTTCTTCGTCCGCAAGACGCTCATGCTCAAATACAGCTACGGGTTTGTCATCATGCCCGGCGGGTTTGGCACCATGGACGAGATGTTCGAGGCGCTGACGCTGATTCAGACGCGGAAGATTCGGAATTTCCCCATCGTCGTCATGGGTGGTGACTACTGGCAGGCCATGCGCGACTTTTTGGACAAGATGATCGCCAGCGGCACTATTAGCCCGGGGGACCTGAGCTTGATGAAGTTCACGGAAAGTATCGACGAAGCCATCGCTCACCTAGAAGAGAAGGCGGTGAATCAGTTCAAGCTACGCCGTGCTCTAGTGCCGAAACGAAGCCGTGTGCTGGGTGAGAAGGGAATACCATGAGTCCCGTCGTGCTTTGCCATTGCGCAAGGCCACTTGCTGCGTCTCATCCTGCACATCCGAATGGTTCACCGCGCTGGCAAACTCACTCTTTCCCTCGTCCAGGCCCTGGGCGATTTCGCCATCTTTACGGGGTTGGCTTTCCAATCGGCGCTGGGTTCTCGAAAGCTGGGGCGACGGGTGGTGCGAGCGATGTTTGAGCAGGGCGTTCGCTGTCTGCCGGTGATCCTCATCGTGGGCATGTTCACGGGCTTGGTGCTGGGCTTGCAGGGCTACTATGTGCTGAATCGATTTGGCTCGGAGAGCCTGCTGGGCACGCTGGTATCACTCAGCATCGTGCGCGAGCTGGGGCCTGTGTTGGCGGCGCTGATGCTCGTCGGTCAAGCGGGGTCTGCATTGGCGGCTGAGCTGGGCATTCAGCGGAACACGGAGCAGATTGCCGCGCTGGACACGATGGGTGTCAGCAGTCATGCGTATCTCGTGACTCCGCGTTTGA
>CAXNNN010000100.1:0-9274 GCA_964203095.1 Verrucomicrobiaceae bacterium
CGATGGCGGTCTTGCCCACGCCGGCTTCACCGATGAGAACTGGGTTATTCTTGGTGCGGCGGCAGAGAATCTGCACGACACGGGCAATCTCCTCCGAGCGACCGATCACAGGGTCGAGTTCATTCTTGATGGCGAGCTCCGTCAGGTCACGACCGAAGGCTTTGAGGGCAGGGGTCTTGCTCTCGCCTTTCTTGCCGGAGGCCACAGGCTGGCTGTTATCCTCTTCTTCCTCTTCCTCATCTTCTGCCTCGGAGGTGAAGTTCGGGTCGAGTTCCTTCAGGATTTCGTTGCGAGCCTTGTCGAGATTGATGTCCAGGTTCCGCAGCACCTGCGCGGCGACGCCTTCGCCCTCACGCAGTAGGCCAAGCAGGATGTGCTCGGTGCCCACGTAGCTATGGTTCAGTTGCTTGGCTTCCTTGGAGGCAAGGGCCAGCACCTTCTTCACACGCGGGGTGTAGGGGATGTTGCCGACCATCTTGGTCTCCGGGCCGGAGCCCACTTGCTGCTCGACCTGCATCCGCACGGTCTCAAGGTCGAGCCCGAGCTTGAGCAGCACGTTCACGGCCACGCCTTGGCCCAGCTTGATCAGGCCAAGGAGCACGTGTTCGGTGCCCACGTAGTTGTGGTTGAAACGATCGGCTTCCTTGCGAGCAAGGGCCAGGACTTGTTGCGCTCTGGGGGTGAAGTTATTCATCATTGGACTCCGGTTGTGGGGCGTCGGGAGGGTTTGAGTTTTCTAATTGGGAAACATTAATGGGACCGTTCACCGTTTGCAAACGCTGACGGGTGATTTCCGCCCGCAGAACGTCTCGCTCCTGGGGAGACAACTCCCGGGCTGCGCGCATCTGTAGATGAGCAGGTTGAATCTCCAGCAAAAGCATGTCGAGGATGCTGCGATCGCATTCGGGTATCAAATCGAGGTCGGCTCCGAGTCGCAACATGGACAGCAAATTCAATGCCTCCTTTGAATTCAAAATATGAGCATGGCGCAGAATCGCATACGCACGGCCCACCTGGTCATTGAGCATCGTGCGGTGGTCCTCGCTCAGCTTCGCCCGCGCATTGGTTTCAGAGCGCAAGACGCCTTCCACCACCTTTTCGATCTGCTGGATGATGTCCTGTTCTTTCTCGCCCAGCGTCTGTTGATTGGAGATTTGAAACAGGTTGCCCAGCGCCTCGGTGCCCTCTCCATAAAGACCGCGAACGGCCAGGCCAATCTTGGTCACCGCCTTCATGACCTGCGCGATTTGATCGGTCAGCACAAGCCCAGGCAGATGCACCATCACGGAGGCTCTCATGCCCGTGCCGAGATTGGTCGGGCAGGCCGTCAGGTAACCCAAATTCGAGTCGAAGGCATAGGGCAGCTGCTCTTCTAATTCCGTATCCACGCGATCAATCGCTTCAAAGGCTTGGCGCAGGCTCAGTCCTGGACGGATGCCCTGCATGCGGAAGTGGTCTTCCTCATTGATCATGATCGACACGCTCTGCTTTCGATCCACGACCACAGCGCAGCCAGTGGAACGCGCGGCGTGCTCACGGCTAATGAGATGGCGCTCCACGAGCACCTGCTTTTTGATCTTGCTCAGCGTGGCATAGTCCTCGCTGTAGCCTTCCTTCATTTCGGGCAGCGCCTCGACCAGAGGCCGCGCCATGTTCAGAAGGTCGATACGCTGCTTCTCTTGGCTCCAGCCAGGGAAAGGACAGCCGCGCAGATTGCGGGCAAGCCGCACGCGGCTGGTCATGACAATGTCGGAGTGCGGTCCGCTGCCGCGCATCCAGTCGGCAGGATTTTTGATCAATGTAGCGAAGCGCATCATAGAGACGATGTAAAGACTACGTGCTCAGACAGCCGCTGGGGGCAAGCTGTTGTTTCCTCAAACTTAGCCGCGATCATTCGCACCGAGCAAGCTACGCTCTCTTTGTTCAAATGACCTGTGCCGCATGTGCAAACGCACCCTGGTTGAACGTTTGTCGCCCTAACTCACGTAATGGGCCTCATCAATCCATGCGTCTGCTCGCCCTCATTTTCTTGCCTCTCCCGCTGGTTGCGGCTGATGCCCTGCGCTTCAGCCATGACATTCGGCCCATTCTGTCGGAGAACTGTTTCGCCTGCCATGGACCCGACGACAAGAAGCGCGAGGTCGGCCTGCGTCTGGATGACGAAGCTGGAGCCAAGGCCAACAATGATGGCGTGATCGCCATCGTGCCCGGTCATCCCGAAAAGAGCGCCTTGATCCAGCGGATCGAGTCCACCGATCCCGACGAGGTGATGCCGCCGCCGAAGATGCACAAAACGATTCCCGCGAACCAGGTCGCTCTGCTCAAGCAGTGGATCAAGGAAGGCGCGAAGTGGGGCAAGCACTGGAGCTATGAAACCGTGGTCAGGCCGGCGATACCGAGTGATAAGTCATTCGTGTTTGGTGTTCAGTCAGGGAAAGCCAATCCCATCGACGCCTTCCTCGCTCACCGATTGAAAAAAGAAGGCTTGTCTTTCTCACCCGAAGCCGATGCGGCCACGCTAGTGCGACGTCTTGCGCTCGACCTCACCGGCTTGCCGCCCACGCTGGACGAACTCAATCGCTTCACCTCAAACCCCAAGCTTCTAGCCTCTAGCCTTCAACACTACTTGTCCAAGCCCGCCTTCGGCGAGCACTGGGCACGCACTTGGCTGGACCTCGCCCGCTATGCCGATAGCTCAGGTTATCCCAGCGATCAGCCACGCGAGATCTGGGCCTATCGCGATTGGGTCCTCAGAGCGCTGAATGCCAACATGCCTTTCGACCAGTTCACCATCGAGCAGCTCGCCGGCGACCTTTTACCAAAACCTAGCAACGATCAACTCATCGCCACCGCCTTCCATCGCAACACGATGACGCAGAACGAAGGCGGCACCAGTGACGAGGAGTATCGCGTCGCCGCCATCATCGACCGTGTGAACACCACCATGGCCGTGTGGATGGGCACCAGCATGGCCTGCGCCCAGTGTCACACGCACAAGTATGACCCGATCACCATCACGGAATACTTCCAGTTCTACGCCCTGCTCAATCAAAGCGCCGACACCGACAAGAAAGACGAGTCGCCTTTCGTCGAACTCTGGAAACCTGGCCAGCAAGAGCAACGCGCCAAGCTAGCGAACGAGATCAAGCAAGCCGAAGCCGCCTTCGCCAAGCCGAAGCCCGAATGGCTCAAAGGGCTGGATGCCTGGGCCAGTGTGGCTCATCCCGAACTCGACCAGCTGAAGCCCAAACCCACTGCAGTGATCGCCGGACTCGCCCTGCCCAAAGACACACGCACGCCGCAGCATCACGGGCAGATCAAGGCGCACTACGTTCGCCACATCGCCCCCGAAGCTAAGCCTGAGCGTGACCAGCTAGCGAAGCTCAATCAACAGCTCGCCGCCTTGAAGCCCAACACCGTGCCAGTGATGAAGGAGCTATCGGACAAGGTGCGCCGCATCACCCATGTGCAGTTGCGTGGCAACTGGCAGGCCCTCGACGCCGTCGTGCAAGGTGGCACGCCATCCGCCTTCCCTCCCCTGCCGAAAGACAAGCCCGCTGATCGCCTCACCATGGCGCAGTGGCTCGTCAGCAGAAACAACCCGCTCACCGCGCGTGTCATGGTCAACCGCCTGTGGGAGCAGCTCTTCGGCATCGGCCTCGTTCGCACCAGCGAAGAGTTTGGCTCGCAGGGCGAGCTCCCCTTCCATCCCGAGCTGCTCGACTGGCTCGCCGCCGAGTTCATGGACAGCGGCTGGGACGTGAAGCACATGCTCACGCTGATGGTCAGCAGCCGCGCGTATCGGCAGTCGTCCAAGGTGGCGACTGACCTGCAAGAGCGCGACCCCGACAACCGCCTCCTCGCTCGTGGGCCGCGCTTCCGTCCCACAGGCGAAATGCTGCGCGATCAAGCCCTGGCCGTCAGTGGTCTCCTCAGCCCCAAAATGTATGGTCCCGGTGTGCGCCCGCCCACACCGAATCTAGGCCTCAGCACCGCTTTCGGGCGCAGCAACGACTGGACCGTCAGCACGGGCGAGGACAAGTATCGCCGCAGCGTCTACACCGAGGTCCGGCGCAACTCGCCCTATGCCAGCTACAGCACGTTCGACGCGCCGAATCGCGAAGTCTGCACCCTGCGCCGAGGCCGCACCAACACGCCCCTGCAAGCCTTCGTCACGCTGAATGACCCCGTCTTCATTGAAGCCTCGCAAGCCCTCGCGCGTCGGGTGCTGAACGACCAAGCTGGCAAGTCCACAGCCGACCAAATGCAGTGGCTGTTCAAGCTCTGCCTCTCCCGCGCCCCCACAGCGCCCGAGCAGCAACGCCTGCTCGCCTTGCTCTCCGATGCGCTGAAGACGTATCAAGCCGACAGCACACTAGCCTTGAAGCTCGCCACCGATCCCCTCGGTCCCCTGCCCCCAACTCTGAAAGCCTCCGACCTCGCCGCCTGGACGACCGTGGCCAATGTGGTCATCAATCTGGACGAGTTCGTCATGCGCCGCTAATCCCCCGCCCTGCTTCCTTTATGAATCTCGCCCTCGACCGACTCCAGCTCACCACCCGTCGCCAGTTCCTCGGCAATGCCGGGCAGTTCAGCCTGGGGGCCATCGCCATGCAGGCGCTGCAATCGCCTAGCACAGCCAGCACGGTGAACCCCATGCTGCCCATGCGTCCGCATCACACGGCCAAGGCCAAGCGCGTCATCTACCTGCACATGTCCGGCGCACCGCCGCACCTCGACCTCTTCGACTACAAGCCCGAGCTGGTGAAGCGCGAGGGCCAGGACTGCCCCGATTCTTTTCTCAAGGGTCGCACCTTTGCCTTCACCAGTGGCGTGCCGAAGCTGATGGGCACTCCGCGCACCTTCAAGCAATACGGCCAGGCAGGCCTGTGGATGAGCGATGCGGTACCGAACTTCCACACCATCGCGGATGAGGTCACGACCATCCGGTCCATGCACACCGATCAGTTCAATCACGCGCCTGCCGAGCTGCTGCTGTTCACCGGCCACGCACGTCAGGGGCGACCCAGCCTCGGCTCCTGGGCCACGTATGGCTTGGGCACCGAAAACCAAGACTTGCCCGGCTTCGTCGTCCTCATCTCCAGCGGCACGCAGCCCAGCGGTGGGCAAGGGCTCTGGGGCAGCGGCTTTGTGCCCAGCGTGTTTCAGGGCGTGCAGTGCCGGTCCAAAGGCGACCCCGTGCTCTTCGTCTCCGACCCCGCTGGCATGGACCGCGCCATGCGCCGCCGCACGCTGGATGCGCTGAAGGATCTCAATGAACTGCAAGCCGCCGAGCTGGGCCACCCTGAGACGCTGACTCGCATTGCTCAATACGAACTCGCCTACCGCATGCAAGCCAGTGTGCCCGAGGTCATGGACATCTCCAAGGAGCCGAAGCATATGCTGGAAGCCTACGGCGCGCAGCCCGGTGAAGCCTCCTTCGCCAACAACTGCCTGCTCGCCCGTCGTCTTGTCGAGCAAGGCGTGCGCTTTGTGCAACTGTTCGACTGGGGCTGGGACTTCCACGGTACCAGTGCCGACTCCGGTATCACCGACGGCCTCACCAAGAAAATGGCCTCCACCGACAAGCCCGTCACCGCCCTCATCATGGACCTCAAGCAGCGCGGCTTACTGGAGGACACCCTCATCGTCTGGGGCGGCGAGTTCGGCCGCACCCCCTTCCGCGAAGGCCGCACGGCTGCCAGCAAGGTCCTCGGTCGTGACCACTACCCCGACTGCTACACCATGATGCTCGCAGGCGGCGGCGTGAAGGCCGGCTTCGACTACGGCAGCACCGACGAACTCGGGTTCAAAGTGGCCGAGAACCCCGTGCACGTGCACGACCTCCAGGCCACCATCATGCACCTGCTAGGCTTCGACCACGAGCGCCTCACTTACCGCTTCCAAGGCCGCGACTACCGCCTCACGGATGTGCATGGGCACGTCGTAAAGGACGTTCTCGCATAGCAAAGAGTGACGGCATCTTGCCTTCACAAACGGCTCACCCATTCGACGGCAAGATGCCGTCCCTCCTTTCCCCAGCACCCGCTGCTGGGCTGGCCCCACTCGGTGTTCACGCTTCAGCGTGTCTGATCGTTCCCAGACACGCTGAAGCGTGAACACTAAACCCAGCTACTTTCGCAGCTCACGCACTCCCAATCGAAAGATGAACAAATAGAGCGTTCGTCGAGGCCCTGATTGCGAACGAAAGTGCGGGCGGGAGGCATTGTTGTTATGGTAATTGTAAAAACCAACGTATCCACTTGTCACCCAGTCTCCCTACCAAACGCCTCCTTTCACCTGCCCAGGACCCACGAAACTCAAGGCTCGACCACTCACCAAGAGCCGCCCCATGGAGCGCGGGAATGGCCTCGGCAGCCGTGGCCGCTGTGGAACTGCGGCCTTTGCTTCAGGATCTCGAAACGGCTATGGATCGTAGCTGATTGCGCCGCATGGACCTTTTCCCACCTGATCCTCAAGACAACCTGTTGCCATGTGATGGCTTGGTAAACTATCATGGACGGCTCCTGCCCCGCACAGCAGCGGATCACTATTTTGCGGCGCTGCTGAATGCCGTGCCCTGGCAGCACGATGAAGCCATCATCTTCGGCAGGCACATCGTCACCGCCCGCAAGGTCGCGTGGTATGGCGACGCTGACTTCGCCTATGCCTACTCAGGCATCACGCGCCACGCGCTGCCCTGGAACCCGGAACTGACCCAGCTGAAGACGCTGGTGGAAGAGCACTGTGGCACGTCTTTCAACTCCTGCCTGCTGAACCTCTATGCCGATGGCAGCGAAGGCATGGGCTGGCACAGCGATGATGAGAAAACCCTAGCCCACCACGCCGCTATCGCCTCCGTCAGCTTCGGGGCTGAACGCCGCTTCTGTTTCAAGCACAAGCGGATCTCCCAGACGGCAGAGATCGTCCTGGAGCATGGCTCGCTCTTGGTCATGAAGGGCGAGACGCAAACCCACTGGCTGCACAGCATCCCAAAAGCGAAACCTATCCTAGCACCGAGAATCAACCTGACCTTTCGAACCATCACGAGGCAGCGGTGATGTTCGGAAGCACGAGCGCTTTTGGAATGTCTCTTTTCACTTGGAGCGCTAGCATCGCGCGCCTAGGATTCCCCCACTCGTCTATGCGCAACATCCCGACTCCCTTTCACCTGAGCGCAATGTGGACCGCCATCGCGGCCCTATCGATCACGATCATTCTCGCGATCACCATCGGCTTTATTTACCTGGGCACGCAGATCATTGCCTTCCTCCAGCCGCTGCTGATCCCCTTCGCCGTCGCCGGAGTGTTGGCTTATCTGTTGGAGCCTGTGGTCGCACGACTGGTCAAGTGGGGCATTCATCGCCAACGGGCAGTGCTCCTCGTTTTCAGCGTGGCCTCAGCCATCTTCATCAGCATTCTGTTGCTGATTGCGCCCACCCTCATTCGTCAGGCTGGGGAGTTCGGCCATGAATTCGCCCGCAATGGAGGCTACGCAGAGAAGGCCCGGGCACGGGTCACACAGGTCGCGACTGAGTGGCATGACAAGCTGAAGAAGGAGTATGGCATTGAGGTCCTGGACTTCCTGGGGCAGCCGAAGACAGCAGAGCTATCCCCCCCTGCGCCCGTGATTGCCACGCCCGCTGCCGTGCCAGCCATCGTCGTCACTGACGAGAAGCCCAGGGAAGACGGCAAGCCGACCATTGATCCCAATGATTTGCTGACCGGTGCCTGGCTGAAGGATGCGTTGACCGAACTGGTGCCCGCCACGTGGTCGCTGACCAAGCGCAGCCTCGGTGGCTTCCTCGGCGTGTTCGGCTTCCTGCTCAGCTTCGTCATCGTGCCGCTTTACCTCTATTACTTCCTGACCGAGAGCGCCACCATCACGCAGCGCTGGAGCGACTACGTGCCGCTGCGTGCGTCGCAATTTAAGGACGAGGTGGTGGGCACGTTAACCGAGATCAATGGTTACTTGATCGCCTTCTTCCGTGGCCAGCTGGTGGTGAGCTTGATCAATGGACTCGCGACGGGCATGGGCTTGGTGATCGTGGGTTTGAAGTTCGGCTGGCTGATCGGCCTTTCCCTCTGCTTGCTCGGTATCATCCCTTATCTGGGCATCGTCATCTGCTGGATTCCTGCGGTGATCATTGCCTCCGTGCAAGGTGGCGACGGCACCTGGATCACGGGTGATCCTTGGTGGGTGTTTCCGCTGGTGGTCACCGGCATCTTCGCCGTGGTGCAACAGATTGATGGTCTATACATCACACCCAAGATCGTGGGCGAATCTGTGGGGCTCCACCCCATGACGGTCATCATGTCGGTCTTCCTGTGGTCCTTGATCATGGGCGGTCTGCTGGGCGCCATCCTCGCCGTGCCCATGACTGCTTCCCTCAAGGTGCTGTTCCAGCGCTACTTGTGGGAGAAGCGGCTCCGACCTGAACTCATTCACGCCCATGACGCACGGCCCACCTGATCGAATGGAGAAAGGATTGAGGTTTGGGCATGGTGCGCTGTTGGGCGTGTTCATTGGCATGTTGGTTCTGACGAGGGCGGCTGCTGACACGTTTGGTGGGCTTTGGACTTACCTGGGAGTTTCGATACTCTGTTTTTCATGTCGGATGGCGGGTTGTGTTCTATTCCAAGACCGCTTCAAACTGTCGTCGGAGCAACAACCATCCGCACTTATGTTTTAACGATCACACGGACACTTCCGGGGATGTTGATGCTGAGGAAATCAGCGGGTGGGAACAGTTCCGCGCTGAGCATTTGCCGCAAGCGCCCGACTTCCTCGCCAAACCTGACTTGGTTCTTGCTGAACTCAAGGATGGCAAAGTGTCACTGCATTTTGTGAAGCGATACGGCGGCAATATGTTGATCGTTGGCTACGGTATTCAGGGCGGCGCGCTGGCCCCAATTTCCTTCGGACCGCGCACCATCAATCAAACCGCAAGACACTACCGGGATGTGCCTGCTTTGTGCTGGCGAAGAAATATTGGAAGGAATGCAGAATAGCTTGCCTGCACTCCCGCCAGTATCAGTGGGCAGTTGGCAAGCACAAGGCCCCACTGACTGGGCAAAGGAATATCCTCTTGTTGATTTGGATGTCAACCTTTCTCACTCCCTCTCCCCCGTCCGTCGCATGGAGCTGGTCGAGAACCGGCTGGCTGTGGTGCTGAATCAAGATGCTGATCAGGCGCGGAAGTTCGCGGAGCGTGCGAACGAGCGTCTTGGTCGTTTGAAGTCGCGCTATGCGGGCGTTCCGGCTGCGAAGTCC
>CAXNNN010000101.1:0-9256 GCA_964203095.1 Verrucomicrobiaceae bacterium
CCAAAGAATACCCCGAGCAGTTCCCCTTCCGCACCGACTACAGCAACGCCCACCTGTCATGGTATCAGCTCCAAGACGGTTTCAAACCACCGGCCTTCGCCGAGCACCTCGTCTTGGGGCAACTCGTCTCGCCAACGCAGTTTCTCACCGAAGGCAGCGGTGAGCCGGTGAACTTCACCCTCATCGGCAAGCCCACGCTCAAGCACCTCGGTAAAGACACCTCGCTCGACAAACTCGCGCTCGGCCAGCGCTACCGCTTTCACGCCTTTCAGGACGCCAAAGGTAACTTCACCCGCATCAATGCCATCAGCGACGACTTCAGTCATCAAACCGCCAACTTCACAAACGCCCGCATCACCGCCATCCACGTCAAGGACCTCCACGTCGAGTGGCTGCTCCCTTTGGTCAAAGACTACAATGGTGACATGCAACGCCCCGAGCCTTTTGGCCGCCGCATCCTGCCTGTGAAGGGTGCCACCAAGTTCTCGAAAGGTGCGCAGGCGCTGAAGCTGGCTGACTTAAAGGTAGGCGACGAACTGCTTTTCAACATCACCGCTGAACTTCCTGGAAAGCCTGCTAGCGCAACAGAGATCCGACTTGTGGACGATGCCTCAGCGCCGCCAACGGTCAGTAAAGGTAAGTGAACTCGTTCGAATTGAAGAGCACCAAGCACACCTCAGCAAGGCCGCGTGTTTCAGCATCCATGCTGGATGGATCAATGTCCGGCTTGAAGTCTTGATAGGCGTAAAGCGGCTCGGTGAACTTGAATTTCTCACCTGTGTTTTCCTCCACCGCCTCGCGCACCACACTGAACGGCGGCGTGGGCGGTGCCAGCGTGATACCGCGATGCTTGTCTGTCATGCGCTGCCAGTGAGCGATGGTGCTAGCCAGCTCATCCGCCGTGGGCAGCCGCCCCAAGCCGAGTGAGAACGCACGACGCATGCGTTCCTGCGCAGTCGCTTCTTTGCCTTCCTCCATCACACTTCGGGCAAAGGCCAGCGCGCGATCATAGGTCGGCTGCCCATTGAACAAGCTGAAGACTTGTGGCGTGACATTTGAGGCGTCCCGAGCCTCGCAGGAAAAATCAGGTTCAGGCTCGTTGAAGACCTCCATGAAGGGATCGCGCAGGCCACGGATCTTCAGCACATACAAGCTGCGGCGATGGCGCTGCTCAGGCAACGGATTCGGCTGCCAAGCCGTGGCGAAGGTGCCCATGACTTGGCGTGGTTGCAGCGCGGCTTCCAGATTGATCTCGGGCCGCACGAGAATGCCGCCAAGAGTGGGATTCAACTCCCCGCTAATGGCAAGCATGGAGTCGCGCATCTCCTCCGCGCTCAGGCGCCGGGGCTTGAAGACGGCATAGCTCTTTTCGAGTTCTTCACGACTCACCTTGCTCTCCGCACCTTGCGCAGAACGGCGATACACTTCACTCGTCATGATCAAGCGGTGCATTGCCTTCAAAGACCAGCCGTGCTCCATGAAGGTCGCCGCCAGCCAGTCGAGCAGTTCAGGATGCGTGGGCTTTTTGCCCGTGCTGCCAAAGTTGTTTGGGTTGCCAGCGATGGGCTGTCCGAAGTGCCAGAGCCACACGCGGTTCATCATCACGCGAGCGGTCAGCGGATTCTTCGGATCGGTGATCCACTTCGCCAGCTGGGTGCGACGCCCTTCGATGTCGGTATTGAATTGATAATCTGACGAGACCAACCCCGATACTGCGCTTGGAGCCGCAGGCTTCACAGGCGTGGTGGGTGAAAAGGGATCACCGCCACCGAGGATGGCTGTCTGCTCCAGCTCGCCGTTGGTCATGCGATCCTGCGGCATCCGCAGTGGCGCTAGCACGGCCTTCATGTCCATGGTGCGCCCGTTGTAAACCGCCAGCGCCACAGGCTGGTAGCGTTCATACTCCCACTTCAGCCGCTCCAACCCTTTGCGGGCGATGCGCTCCAGCCCGAACTCTTCCGTGGTAAAGCCCACCTGTTTGGGCGGATACTGGTCTTCGGGGACACCTTGCTTCTGAATCATGCCACGCGCGCTTTCGAAGACACTGCTGAATTCGCGCCCCTTGTTCACCTTCCCACCGTTGGTAACAAAGCTGCGAGCCTTTTCCACGGCTCGAGTCCAGGCAGCGGGATCAATCTTATTCTCTGCGTACCACTGCTGTGCGCCAAGCAAAAGCTTGTCATCCAGCCGCTTTAGTGTGCTCAAAAACTCCGCCCGGCGCTGGTCCAGATACTTCTTTTCTTCGAAGCCCTGAGTGTTCTCTTCCTTCAGGAACGGAGCCTCGCGTTCGGCGAGCTGTGTGGTCCCAAAGCAGGCCTGGAAGGCATAGTAGTCGTGCGTGGGAATGGGGTCGAATTTGTGATCATGGCAGCGCGCGCACTGCAAAGAATGCGCGAGAAACGTCTCGCCCACGCTGTTGGTCACATCATCCAGGAAGCGCTGACGAGCGACCTTCGCCACCTCCATGCCGGTCAGCTCCCAAGGACCCATGCGTAAGAAGCCAGTGGCGATCAGAGGTTCTTGGTTCCTGGTTCTTGGTTAGCATCAAGAAGTTCATCACCCGCGATTTGCTCGGTGACGAACTGGCTGTAGGGTCTGTCTTGGTTAATTGATCGAACGACATAGTCGCGATAGCGCCAGGCGTTGCCGCGCTCGAAGTCATTGGCGAAGCCGCTGCTGTCGGCGTAGCGAACGACGTCCAGCCAATGCCGCGCCCAACGCTCTCCATAATGCGGACTGTCGAGCAGGCGATCAATCAGGGCCTTGCTGCTGGAGGCGGGGCTGATGGCGCTGGACTGAACAAAGGCCTCCACTTCCGCGGGAGTTGGCGGCAAACCAGTCAGGTCATAAGTGGCACGGCGGATGAAGGTGCGGACATCAGCTGCAGGCGCGGGCTGCAAGTCCTTTGGCAGGCGCATCGCGATCAATTCATCAATCGGATTCTTGTCTTCCTTCCCACCTCCAACTTCCGGCTTCTGGATGGGCTGATAGGCCCAAAGGTCCTCCGGTTTGTAGCGGCGATTGGCCCAGTCGGGCGACAGTGCTCCTATACTCTTCACGGTGATGCCGTCTTCAGCGCTCCATTGGTCTGCGCTGGCCTTGGTGATGCTGGCGCGCTTTGCTTCCTCCGGCCATGGCGCGCCACCCGCGATCCACGTCTTGATTAAGCCCAACTGCTCACTGCTCACTGCTCAGCTTGTCATTCTCCTTCGGCGGCATGGCCTCCCAATCGTCATGCGTGCGGGTGCTGGCCAGATACAATGGGCTTTCATCGGGCTTTCCTGGCATCAGCGCGGCCCGCTCGCTCTCGCCACCTTTCAGCGTGCTGGCCAACATGCGCATGTCCAGCCCGCCCTTGATCTTTTTCTCATCATTGGCGTGACAGGCGAGGCATTTTTCCTGGAACAAGGGCCAGACGCGGCGGACGAACATGGCCTCGGCGTCCTCCGACTGTGCGGGTAGAATGGCACCCACAAGCGCTAGGCAAGCGAGGCGTGGAATGAATGAGCGGTCGACCATAGCAAACAGAGCGGTGAGGCCCCGTGAACGTCGCCGAGGGGTCAGCTTTTACTCTTTTTGCTAGGGCGTCAGCTTCAACACATCGCTCAGCACTTCGGCATCCTTGAGCTGCGGAATCGCGGGGCTGGGCCAGCGGGCGCAGAAGGTGTCGAGAATGATCTGCGCGATGCGTGCCTGTGCGCTGGTGCCGGGATGGAATCCGTCGCCGCTGAAGGCATACTGCGGCCGGGCATTGGCATCGGCGCTTTTGCTGATGGTCACGCCACCAATGACGAAGGGCTGCGGGCCGATCAGCGCCTTGGTGAAGTCATAGACGCCGCTGGAGAAGGCGACACCACGAGTCTTGGCCAGCGCAGCGAGCTGCTTGTTCAGGCTGTCGAGCGCGGTGGTGACACGCGCGGTCTTGACGCTGTTCGTGGGATAAGATTTCTGCACATCTGGCGAGCAGCCGAGATGCGGCACGGCGACGAGCACGATGGGCAGGCTGCTGCGCTGAGCACGCACGAAGTCCACGGTCCAGATCAGGTTGTCGCGGATCTTGTTGATGTAGCTCGTCGCACTCGATCCATTGTAAACCTTGCCATACCAGTCATCGATGTCGTTCCCTCCCGCGAAGATCACCACGCGCTCGACCTGGCTCTTGAGCTGCGACTTGAGTTCGGACTGCCAGAGCTTGTGATAGAAGCTGCCGCTCGACAGGTAGCTGCGGATTTCAGCAGTCGTGGCACCGGGGAAGGCCCAGTTGTGCTTGTGGCCGGTGATCCGTACGTCGTAATAGGCGGAGAAGCTGCCCTGGTCGAACCAAGCGTTGCGCTCCTCGTGCAGGATCTCGATCCAGTTTCGCGAACCCCACGCAGCGCGGTTCTGCGGGAACAGGATGGGGAACTCCACCTCATATTCCTTGGTCAAGCTGTCACCAATGACGAGGCACTGCTGAGCGGCCTGGGCCGAGGTCAGCATCAACATGGTGGCGATGAGAGTGTGCAGGAACGTTTTCATTCTGAAATATGCGGGAGTGGCCCAGGGGAAGCAAACGGGAGTTTTGTTCGGCGCACTAGTGGCAAGATATGCGCCCGGCGGCTCGTTCAGGCCTCTCCTTCCATGAAATTCCTGCCTTTCCTCTCTGCTTTAGTGCTCGCTGTGGCATCCGTTGACGCTGCCCCGCAAGATGACCAGTATGTGCTGGGGCCCGATTCGCAGGTGAAGCCCGGCGTGCCGCAGGGCAAAGTCGAGACCCGGCAGTGGACGCAGAGCAAGATCTACCCCGGCACCACGCGTGATTGGGCAGTTTATGTGCCGGCACAGTATGACAAGGCGAAGCCTGCGAACGTGATGGTCTTCCAGGATGGCATGGGCATGGTGAAGGCCGATGGCCAATACCGCGTGCCAGTGGTGTTCGATAACTTGATCGCGTCGGGCGAGATGCCGGTGACCATCGCCATTTTCATTAATCCTGGCACCTTCCCGCCAGCGAATCCGAAGCAGAAGGGCCGCAGCAACCGCAGCTTCGAGTATGATTCGCTGGGCGATCTGTATGCCCGCTTCTTGCTGGAAGAGATCCTTCCGGAAGTGAGCAAGGAATACAACCTGACCACCGATCCCGAAGGCCGCGCCATCTGTGGCAACAGCAGCGGCGGCATCTGCGCCTTCACAGTGGCCTGGGAGAAGCCAGACGCCTTCCGCAAGGTCGTCAGCCACATCGGTAGCTTCACGAACATCCGGGGCGGCCATGTCTACCCTGCACTGGTGCGCAAGACGGCGAAGAAGCCGCTGCGGGTGTTCCTGCAAGACGGCAGCAACGACCTGGACAACCAGTTCGGCAACTGGCCGCTGGCCAACCAGGACATGGCCGCGTCGCTCAAATTCGCAGGCTACGATTACAAGTTCGTGCTCGGTGAAGGCACGCACAACGGCAAGCACGGCGCGGCGATGTTCCCAGACACGATGCGCTGGCTGTGGCGGAAGTAACCAAGGGACGGGATGCCCGGCGTAACTTTTCTCTGAAAAGGCCGCACTGCCGAATGGACCGCGTTCGGCTGAGCAGATCGCTGCTTTGCTTGGCATTGTCTAAGCACTACAGTCCCTGACAATGCCGTCCCTTCGCACACTCCTCCTCGGTCTGGTCAGCCTGCCGATTCTCTACGTGGCATCGGCTGCGGGTAGCACGCAAACGAAGATCGAGCACGCCGACAATGGGCTGAACGTGGGCGACCACTTCGCCAGCAGTGTGGCCATCGATGGTTCGCTGGCGGTCATCGGCGTGCCGGATGATGATGTGGACTTGGTGGACGATGCAGGGCATGTGGAGATCTTTACCCGCGACGAGGGCGGGCATTGGACGGGGCAGCCCGTGGTGATTTTTCCACCCTCAAACCGTTCAGGTGGACGCTTTGGTGCGGCGGTGGCGATGCAGGGCGACATGATCCTTGTCGGCGAACCCGGCACGGCCAATGGCGGCATGGTGCATGTGTATGGGCCTGACGGCGAAGGCGAATGGGGACTAAAGGCCACGCTCAGCACGAATGAAACCTCGTTGGGTGATGCCTTTGGCTCCGCCCTTGCCCTGGAAGGAGACATCGCTGTGATCGGGGCTAGGCACACGACTGGCGGTGGCGCGGTGTATGTCTATCAAAGGATCGGCGACTCCTGGGCGCGGCAGCAGAAGATCATCGCCACGGACATTGATGCGAATGATGCCTTTGGCACTTCGTTAACGCTGAACGCGGGGCGACTCTTCGTCGGTGCACCCGGCCAAGAGGAGGATGCGGGTTCACTATTGAATAGCGGTGCCGTGTATCAGTTCGAACTGGATGCCGATCTGTGGAGACAGGTGGCCACAATGAAGGCAAACCTCGCCGATCAAAAGAGCCACACAGGGTTTGGTAATTCCCTTGCCGTTAGCGGTGATGTGATCTGGGTCGGTGCGCCGGGAGAGACGAATGATGGCGCAGCCTATGTGTTCCGCTACGTCGGCTACGACTGGGTGCAGGAGCAACGGCTGGTGGTGCGAGAGTCGCCCAATTTTTTCCAAGAGGCCTTTGGCACCAGTGTGGCGATTCAGGATGGCCGTGCCTTTATCGGTGCGCCTGCAAGGGGCACCATGGGCGCGGGCTACATCACCAATCCTCAAGGGGCAGTGTATGCTTTCACGTATGACTCCACGCTCGGCGAGTGGGTGCTGGAGCACACCTTCCAAGATGATCCCTTGCGCAGCAAAGCCCAACTGGGCAGCGCGCTTGCCCTGAGTGGCGACACCTTGCTCGTCGGCGCGCCGGAGGATCGGCGGCTCGGCAGCGCACGCTTCTACAAACGGAGCGAAGGCTGGTCGCTGCGGGATGCCATCTACCGCCCCACGGCGGATGGCGGGCCAGGCAAGGGACTGGGTACCAGTGTGGCCACGAGCGGTGGCTTCACGGTCGCAGGGCAGCCGGGGGATGTGACGTGGGACAGCGACCTGATCGGCAGCGTCTATGTCTATGAAAACGTCGGTGCCGCGCTGCGCACCAAGCTTGTGGCACCTGCGTGGGTGGCGATGCTTGGTGAAGATTACTTTGATGTGAGGCATAACTTCGGCAGTGCGGTGGCGGCAGAGATCATCGACGGACACGGCCTCATCGTGGTGACCTCCACGGCGGGGGTTTTCGTGTATCGCGTGAGCCCAACGGACATCGTGCTGGAGGCGCTGCTAGAGGTGGGGCCTGGGTCAACTTCTCTGCCTTTCCAGCCCACGCTCTCGGTCGCCATTTCGGGCGAGACGGTAGTGGTAGGCCATCACGATGCGGTCCTTGAGGACATGACCCTGGGTGCCGTTCACATCTTTGCCAAAGAAGGCACCGCTTGGCGCAGGCAGACCCTTTTGCGGGGCACGGAGGAATATGGCAGCTTTGGCACCTCCGTCAGCGTCGATGGCAACACGGCAGTGATCGGCGCACCTGCGAATGCACCCAGTCAGGCGCTGAGCAGCTCGGTTTATGTTTACACACGTAGCGGCGTCACCTGGACGCAGCGGAAAAAACTAACATCGCCAGTGGCCGCGTTGGATAGCTTTGGCCAGAGCGTGGCTCTGAAAGGTCGAATGCTGGCCATTACCGTCCCACACAATCCCTATGGTTGCCGCATCTTGATCTACGATGGGGTAGCGGCGACCTGGACGCTAAAGCAGACACTCACCGGCGACTTAACAGATATCCACCTTGGCACCAGTCTGGGCTTTGATGGGGAAACGCTCGTCGCAGGCTTGAACGGCCCCGGCTTCTTCTACGGAGGCGCGGTGTCGTATGCCCGGCGCGAAAGCTTGTGGAAGCTGCAAGCGAGCTACCGGCCGGAGTTTAACCCCTCTCACCACGTCTTTGGTTTTGCTTCGTCCGTGTCGGGGCCAGACATCGCCGTGAGCGATCTTCATGGCGTGGCAGAGGCGGGAGACAATGCCGGCAGCCTGACGCTAATTCATGCGCCCGGCGGTCTGGAGTTGTATGATGGCCCCTCGCTGGCGGGTCGTCGTGTGGGCGATGACGGCAGCGCGGAGTTGGAACTCGGCAAGCGCCCCGGCGAGCTGGTGCAAGGTGTGCAGGCAGTGCGCTACCTGACGATCTACAACGGCACTGCGTATCGAGTCAGCGACATCGCCGTTACAGCGGATGGCCCCGATTCGGCAGGTATCGTGATTAACCAACTCCAAGCCAACGCGCTTGAACCAGGCCACAGCACCCTGTTCCGCTTGGGCGTGATGCCGCCCGACAGCAGCCTGGACGCCACTCTCCACATCAGCGCCACACGGCAGCCGACGCAAGACATCGCCCTGACTGGCACCGCCTTGGCGAGTGCACCGCCCCTGGGATTCACCGAACAACTGAAACCATACCATCTGCTGCAAGAGGGCGGCTCTCTTTTGTTGCGCGGGGCGGTCACTGCGCCACCGGGCTTCGTCCACTATCAATGGCTGAAAGATGGCAAGCACGTGCCAGGGGCGACGGGGCCGAAGCTGCTTGTGCCGCATGTGAAGCTGGGCGATGCGGGCACGTATGAACTGGCAGTGAATTCGCTCCCCGGCTCAGGCCGTTTGCCGACGAGCATTGAGACCATCGTCTCTGACCAAGCACGTGTCGTGGTCGTAGGGCAGCCTCAGACCGGGGTGCGCTGGCTATCGCGAGGGGCGGCTCTGAGTTTGTCGTTGCCGATCGCTGGTCCCGATTACTCGATAGAGTGGCAAGGCACGTTTGGCCCCTTGCAGAATGGTGGACCGATCAGTGGAGCGAAAACTCCAACGCTGCGCATCAGCCGCCTGCGCGAAGAAGATTTTCAAAGCTACACGCCGGTGGTCTCGCTGGGCTCGGAATCGCCGCTGTGGTTTGGCAGCCTGACGGTTAACGAGATTCAGCGGGCGGGACCGAGCTTTCTCTACACCGACCTGGGCATCTGGACGGTGGGCGAGGCTGGCAGCATCGGCCTCAATCTTGATGATCCGCCATCGCTCGCGCTGACCTTCACCGCTACGGGTCTGCCACCAGGGCTCAGGCTGAATTCACGCACGGGCCTGATGTCTGGCACCCCCACTCGCGAAGGCCTCTACAACGTGCGCCAGACGGTGAGCAATCGCTATGGCCGCAGCACCCAGGTCGTGCCTTTGCAAGTGTATCCATTCAACGGCGGCGACCAGATCGCCGGTGCCTACACGGGCCTGCTGGAGCGCGACCCAACCCTGAACGACACCCTGGGCGGCAGCGTGAAGATCGACCTG
>CAXNNN010000102.1:0-9249 GCA_964203095.1 Verrucomicrobiaceae bacterium
GCCTTTGGAGCCGACCAGCACCGAGAAGTCGGGGTTTATTCGCACGGCCTACCAAACGACCATCCAGCCCGCCGGAGCTTGCTGGGGAAGCTATGTTTTCCTTTGGGGCCAGAAGCAAGAGGCCACTTCGACCTGGTTTGGCATCTTCACCGAAAGCGGCGAATCCACCGCCACGCGGGATGTGATGCACAAGCTGTGGAAGGGCGAGCCCTCGCCTGATCATGCTCCCGAAATCAAGAGCTTCACCAGCGCGGCTGCCAACAAAGAAATCGCCCCAGGCAGCGAGTTCACAGCCCTAGCCGAGGCGACCGACGCAGATGGCGACCCGCTCGCTTGGCACTGGAGCGTCACCGCCGAGCACGCAGGACGCGATGCGAAAGGTCGCGAGCGCGTCACGAAGCCTCTGCCGGAATGTGTCATCAAAGCGGAAGGCCCGACCGCCACCTTCCAGGCTCCTGCCAAGCCCGGTGCCTACCGCGTGCATCTCCGCGTGACTGACAACCGCAAGCGCGCGGCCACGGCCAATTTCCCCATCTTGGTGAAGTAGTGAAGGCGCGTCAGTGGGATCGACAGCCGAAACCATGGCCGCCGCCAACATGACGGGAATATCATCCACCCATGCTTTCTCTCATGGGTTCAGAGCGTATGCTTTGCCATATTCCATGATGAAATCCTTTGTCCTTCTGCTGGCGCTGATGAGCGTCGCGACTTTTGCCCAGGCTCAGGCCCCGCTGACGGCGGAGCTGGTCCCGGAAACACCCAACATCGTGGCGGGCAAGCCTTTCACGGTTGCGGTCAAGATGACGCATGTGGAGCATGGGCACTCGTATTGGAAAAATCCCGGCGGGCCGGGCTACGGGACGAAATTCAAGTGGACGCTTCCCGAGGGCTTCACCGCCAGCGAGCCGCAGTGGCCCGCGCCGAGGGTGATCCCGTTCGACAGCTTCACGACCTACTCTTATGAGGGCACGATGGCGGCGCTGGTGGACATCACACCGCCTGCGACGCTGAAGGCGGGCGAAGTGGTGAACCTGGAGCTGTTCATCAACGCCCTAGTCTGCACGAACGTCTGCGCGCCAGTGAAGACGACGGTCAAGACCACCGTGGCGGTGGCCGATGCGCTCGGCGACAAGAACCCGTTCGTCGAGCAGGCACGCACCGCGCTGCCCGTTCCTGCGAAAGGTTGGGCCTTTCGCTCGGCAAAGTCAGCGAGTGGGGCGACGATCACGCTGAAACCTGAAGCGGGCGCGAACACGGCACTGACCAAGGCTTACTTCTTCAGCGAGACTCAGGTCATTGATTCACAGAAGCCGCAGGAGCTGAAGAAGGAAGGCGATGGCTGGGTGCTGAGTTTGCCTGCGTCGGCCGATGAGCCGCTGGGCGAGGAATTGAAAGGCCTGCTGGTGGCCGAGGAAGGCTGGCTTGCGGGCGACCCGAAGACGACGGCTTTCGACGTGACGCTGAAATTTGGGGCGGCACCTGCCACGGCTAAGGTCACCCCCCCTGCGCAACCCTACAACACCGCGACGCTACTGCTCTTTGCCTTCATCGGCGGCCTCATTTTGAATGTGATGCCTTGCGTGTTCCCCGTGCTGGGGATCAAGATCATGGGTTTCGTGCAGCAGGCGGGTGAAGATCGGCGGAAGATTTTCCTGCACGGCTTAGCTTACACATTGGGCGTGCTCGTCTGCTTCTGGTCGCTGGCGTTGCTGGTCATCTCGCTCGGCAGCGGCTGGGGCGCGCAGTTGCAGTCGCCGCTGTTCGTGTTGGGCCTGTGCTACTTCTTCATGGCCTTCGGCCTGAACATGGCGGGCCTGTTCGAGATCGGAACGTCCGCAGTGGGTGTGGGGCAGAACCTGCAAACCAAGAGCGGCTTGCAGGGCTCGTTCTTCTCCGGCCTGCTCGCGACCGTGGTCGCCACGCCGTGCTCGGCTCCGTTCCTCGGACCCGCCTTGGCCTATGCGTTGCAGTTGCCCGTGGTGCTGGCGCTGGGCGTGTTCACGGTCATCGGGCTGGGCTTGTCCTCGCCTTATCTGATTTTGTCGCTGGCTCCGAAGCTGGTGAAGATGCTGCCGCGTCCGGGGGCGTGGATGGAGAGCTTCAAGCAAGGCATGAGCTTTTTGCTCTTCGCCACGGTGGGCTACATGCTGTGGACACTGGGCGGACTTGTTAGCGAGTGGCAGCTGCTCATGACCATCTTCGGCTTGGTGCTGGTGTCGCTGGCCTGCTGGATCTACGGCCGCTGGTGCCTGCCTTACAAATCCGTGAAGGCTCGCCGCTACGGCCTGATCTTCAGCGTGCTGGCCCTGGGCGCGGGCCTGTATCTGGGCTATCCGCCCGCGAAGTCGCCGACCGATCTGGTCTGGGAACCCTGGTCGCCTGAGCTGGTGAAGGAGCTGCGCGATGCAGGTAAGCCCGTGTATATCGACTTCACCGCACGCTGGTGCGCGACCTGTCAGGTGAACAAGCGCATCTATAAAAACGCTGACTTGAAGAAGCTGATCAAGGACAAGGGCGTGGTGCTCTTGAAGGCCGACTGGACCGACTACGACGACCGCATCACCCACGTGCTGCGCGACGAATACGGCAAGGCAGCGGTGCCGGTGAACGTGTTCTACGCACCGAAAGCGGACAAAGCCGAGGTGCTGCCGGAACTGCTCAGCGTGGACAACGTGAGCGCGGTGATTGGGAAGTAAGGCGGCAGATAAAAGTGGCCGTACAGTCCTCTGTGCGGGTTCGGCATGAGGGATATTTGCCTTTTAGGCCAAAGGCCTGAGCTATCGCAGGCCAGGGCAACGCCCAGGGTGACTGGCGAACCGATGCGTTGCCCTGTATTTAGGGGCGCTACTTCCGGCACCGCCCGATTGTCCCGCCCCTTCAGGGCTTGGATCCTTTTCCATTTGTTACCCAGGGCGTTGCCCTGGGCTGAGTTAGCTCGCCCCTTTGGGGCTAATGAATGAGGTGGTTCGCACGGTTCTCTGTGCGGTAAAGCAGCGCCACCCTGCAACGGACGAGGCGTCCTTGCTCCACAAAAAGCCCTGAAGCCTATGCAGACCTCAGGGCATTAGCAACTCCAACCAGACTGGCTGCTACTTCGCGGCAGCCACGGGTGGCTTCGGCTTGGTGATCATCTCGAAGTCATCTGTGCGGAAGGGCGTCACGGGCAGGCTAACGGGACCCGCAACGATCAGGTTGCACACCGGATTGTCCTGCCAGGCATAGCGCACGGCCACAGGCTTGGCGACGGCGGGGCTGCTGGCTTCGAAGGTGTTCGCGCCGGTGATCTTGGCGTTGGCCCAGACCCACTTCTTGTCTTCGCCGCAGATGGCCACGCCTTTGATCTCGGCCACGTCAAACGTCGCCAAAGCGCTGCCGAAGGTGTCGAGTGTCACCACGGCCTTGTTGCCAGCGAACTGCACCGACTTGTATTCCGGGCTGCGAGCGGGGAGCTGGAAGCCGTAGTCATTGACCAGGGCGAGACGGGCGAGACGCTCGGCCACGTCGCGCTTGTTCTTCGGATGGATGTCCTTGCCTTCACCGATGTCGATGATGACGGCTTGGCCGCCGTTCTTGATGGCGGTCTGGGTCTTGGTCTGCGACTCGCGCAGCTCGGCCCAGTCGCTGTCGCCTGGCAGCGGTTGCTCAGGCTTGAAGTCGGCCAGCTGCACCCAGTAGAAGGGGAAATCGCCCTGCTTCCACTCCGTGCGCCAGTGGGTGATCATCAGTGGGAAGAGGTAGCTGTATTCATACGCGCGGCTGGCGTTGGACTCGCCCTGATACCAGATCGCACCCTTGATGCCGTAGCCGATGGTGGGCAGTAGCACGCCATTGTAGATGTTGCCTGGGCGGCTGTTGCCGCTGAGCTGTTGCTGAGGTGATTGCGGAGCGCGCACGCTGAACGGCTGCTTGGCCTTCTTGGCGGCATCGCTCTTGGCTTTCCAGTCGGCGAGAGCCTTTTCATAACTCACCTTGGCTTTCTCGGAACTCAGATCCTTTTCACGCTGCATCCAGCCAGCGATCAGGTCCTTGAAACGGGCGTCCTTTTCCAGCAGGTCGCGGCGCACCCAGGCTTCGGCAGCGCTGCCGCCCCAGGCGTTGTTGATCAGACCCACGGGCACATCCAGTATCTGGTGCAGGATACGGCCGTAATAGAAGCCAACGGCGCTGAAGCCGCCCACGGTCTGCGGCGAGCACTCCGCCCACGCGCCTTTGAAATCCTGCTGCGGCTCTTGCGTGCCGACCTGTGGCACGCTGATGAGGCGGATGTTCGGATACTTCGCCGTGGCGATTTCAAGGTCGGAGTCATATGAGCTACCGACGTTCCACTGCATGTTCGACTGGCCGGAGCAAATCCAGACCTCGCCAACGAGCACATTTTTGAGTTCCTTGGCGCTGCTGCCTTTGATGGTCAGCGTGGCAGGCTTGGCATTCGCAGGCACCGGGTCCAGCTTGACGGTCCACTTGCCATCAGCACCTGCCTTGGCGGTCTTGGTTTGCGCGCCAAAGGTGACGCTCACGTCGGTGCCGGGCTTGTCCCAGCCCCAGAGGGGATTGGTCTGCTTTTGTTGCAGCACCATGTTGTCGCCGATGATGGCGGGCAGTTTCAGCTCGGCTTTGACCGTGAAGGGCAAAGCTAGGCCAAGCGCTAGGAGGATGGTCTTGGTGGTATTCATGAATGAGTAGGGCCAAACCAAACGCCCGCGCAAGGCCCGTGTTTTCGGGGAAGTTCGGATGCAAAAAGTCTTGCCCGGCCTCCCCGTGCTTGTATGCATCAAGCCCCCTTTTTTTTGACACACGCATGGACCTTCCTCTTCCTGGACAACGTTGGGTAAGCAATACTGAAGCGGAGCTTGGCCTGGGGGTCGTGATCCGTGTGGATGCGAATCGCCTAGACGTGTTCTTCCCGGCCGCAGGCGAGCAGCGCATGTATTCCAAGCAGACCGCCCCGCTGCGCCGCGTGCGCTTCAAGGAAGGCGATCAGATCAAGACCCACGAGGGCGAGTCGCACACGGTGGTCTCGATCGACGAGTCCACTGGCCTGATCATTTACACCTGCGAGAAGCGCGCCGTTCCCGAGTCCGAACTCGCCGACACGCTGAGCTTCAACAAGCCTGGCGACCGCCTGTATGCCGGCCAAATCGATGAGCCGAGCGTGTTCGACTTGCGCGTCGAGGCCTTGCAGCGCCGCGCCACGATCCAGCAATCGCCCGTGCGTGGCTTCACCGGTGGCCGTGTCGATCTGCTACCGCACCAGATGTATATCGCTCACGAGGTCAGCTCGCGCCTGATCCCGCGCGTGCTGCTGGCGGATGAAGTCGGCCTTGGCAAGACCATCGAAGCCGGTCTCATCCTGCATCGCCTGCATCTCACGGGCCGCGCGGGCCGCATTCTGGTGCTCGTGCCCGAGCCGTTGATTCATCAGTGGTTTGTCGAGTTGCTGCGCCGCTTCAACATGATGTTCAGCCTCTATGACGACGAGCGTTGCGAGGCCATCGAGGACAACGACGAGGCAGGCAATCCCTTCCTCGAAAGCCAGCTCATCCTGTGCAGCATCGGCTTCCTGAGCAACAACGACGCCCGCGCGCAGCAAGCCGTCGCCGCTGGCTGGGACTTGATCGTGGTCGATGAAGCCCACCATCTTGAATGGACACCGCAGGCCTCCAGTAAGCCGTATGAGCTGGTCGAATCGCTGGCCAAGAAAACGCCCGGCCTGCTCTTGCTGACCGCCACGCCGCAGCAACTCGGCCCTGAAGGACACTTCGCGCGTCTGCGCCTGCTCGACCCGGATCGCTACGCCGATCTGGCGAAATTTGTCGATGAATCCAGCCACTACGAAGAGGTGGCTCGCGCTGTGGATCGTATCCTCACCGAGAAGCCACTGACCAAGGTGGAACAGGGTCTGATCTGCAAGAAGTCGCCGCGCATCAAGAAGCACTACCAGGCCCTGGAGAAAGGCGATGCCGATGCACGCAACGCGCTCGTGGGAGAGCTGCTCGATGAGTTCGGCACGGGCCGCGTGATGTTCCGCAACACGCGCGCCGCCTTGACCGGCTTCCCCAAACGCGAGGCTAAGCTGGTGCCGCTGAAAGGCGAGGATGAAGTCGATGTGAAAGTGAAGTGGCTCGCACAACTGCTGCGCGATCTGGGCGAGACTGAAAAGGTGCTGACCATCTGCCGCACCAAAGAACTCGCGCTCGACATCAAGGAACGCCTAATGCGCGAGATCAATGTGAGCATGGGCGTCTTCCACGAAGGCATGTTGCTCATGCAGCGCGACCGTGCGGCGGCGCATTTCTCGGATGAAGAAGGCGCACGCATCTTGGTCTGTTCGGAGATCGGCAGCGAAGGACGCAACTTCCAGTTCGCGCATCACTTGGTGCTGTTCGACTTGCCCGATGAACCGGAGTTGCTGGAGCAGCGCATCGGTCGTCTGGACCGCATTGGCCAGAGCGCGACGATCCAGATTCATGTGCCCTTCATTGAGAAGACGGGCGGCGATGTGATGGCGCAGTGGTATCACCTCGGCCTCGGTGCCTTGGAAGCCAACGTGCATGGCGCGACGGAGATTCATCTCAGCGTGAAGGACGACCTTGTTGCCCTGCGGGCGAAGTATGACGCGAAGAAGCTGAAGCCGCTGATCAAGAAGACTATCGAGCTGCGCAGCCAGGTCACCAAGAAGCTAGAGCGCGGTCACGACCGCTTGCTGGAGCTGAACTCCTGCAAGCCCGAGAAGGCGGCGGAAGTCATCGACATCGTCAAACAACTGGATGCCGACACCAGCTTCGAAGAGTTCTACATCAAGCTACTCGACCACTGCGGCATGTATATCGAGGAGCTGGGCCAGCGCGGCTACTTCATGCGCCCCGACAGCCTGAAGAGCGACTGCTTCCCAGGCCTGAACCCCGAAGGCTCGTCCGTCACCTTCAGCCGCACACGCGCCCTCTCACGCGAGGACATGGGCTTGCTCACGCAGGATCATCCCTTCGTCGCTGGCGCGCTGGATGTGCTGCTCGGCAGCGAGGACGGCAACGCCACCGCCGCCATCTGGAAAGGCTCCGGCAGCGAAGGCTTGTTGCTGGAGCAGCATTACGTCATCGAGTGCATCGCCCCACCCGCGCTGCACGTGGAGCGCTTCCTGCCCTCACAACCCGTGCGCGTGGTCGTCGATCACGCCGGTGAAGACCAAGGCGACAACGAAGCCTACAAAACCGCCAAGCTGCGCAAGGGCGATGTCAGCAAGCTGCTCGACAAGCCGGTCATGAAAAAGAAGATCATGCCGACCATGCTGAAGAAGGCGGAAGAGATCGCCACCGCCCGCATGACGGAGTTGGTCGAAGCCGCCAAGACCGCGATTGCAGCGCGCCTCGACAGCGAAATCGAGCGCCTGGAAGACCTGGGCAAGATCAATGACCACGTCCGCAGCGATGAAGTCGAAGGCCTCAAAAAGCAGAAGGAAGACCTGCTCGCCGCCGTGGCCGAATCACGAGTGCGCTTGGATTGCTTGAAGCTGGTGCTGAAGATGTGATCCGAGCTAGATCGGGTCGCTCAGAAACCAAGCGTCGACCCGCACACAACACAAGGCGCACAAGCGGTGCGCCGCGGTGGAGCTATACTCCAGCGCATTACCAACTTTCAAAACCGGAATGGCGTTTTCATTAACGCAGGGTGCCTTGGATGCCGGAGGCATCACAGCCATTAGCCAGGGGTTGAGCGAGGAACGAGCGACTACCCCTGGTCATGAAGTCTCGTGATGCCGACCCGGAGTGGGTCGAAGCCGCTTGTCCTCAGCGTAGCGCTTCCAACGAACGGAGTTGCTTCGACCTCTGCCGAGGTCGTTTCTCTACCTCTAGCTACCAGGGGTGTTCGCTCGTTCCTCGCTCGACCCCTGGCTAATGGCTAGAATGCCTCCAGCATTCAAACAAACGGCTGCCGAGAACAAAGGCCTGAAATGAGAGAGGATGATGCGCACGAGTATAAAGTCTTGCTAGTTCAGCCACCGGGGCCTTGGCTGGCTCGTTCCTCACGGCCATGCACCCTTTAATGTTGTCCTTGGTTCCGCCCGCGATGCTTCGCTCAAGTGCAGCTTGTCTGGATAGACCTTGGTGATGATGCGTCGGAGAACGCGAAATCCTAAATCGGAAAAACCCACTCTGGGGGCGATGCTCTGCTCGACGCGCTGCCCGTCAGCATACCAATCTGCCACGCGACACTCAAAACAGATCAAGAAATCGAGCCGGTGCCCGCCACCTTCAATTCTGAGCATCGCGCCAGGGTTGTATAAGCAGGCCAACCCCAAACCTACCTGATATGCGTTCATGGCTCGGAGTGTGCGCGACAATGGATCAATCTCATCGGCTGCAACTGTTGCTCCCTCAGACGCGAAGCGAAAGTCTCCATAATGAATCAATCCATCACTCGAACGGAGATGGATCGTGACCGCTGCTGGCTTGGCGAGCAACTCGCGAACCCACGGAAGACGATAGATGTCTTCGAGCTTGGCATCTGGAAACATCAAATCCTCAAGTCCAATATCGACATCTAGCGAGGGCGCTGTGATGGCCACCTTCTCAGGACGACTGACAAACCATAGCGTGGACAGCGTGCCTCCGAGAAGAAGGCCTGCTACCATTCCGGCTGTAAATTCAAAACGCATGGCAAGCGAGGTTGGGCGAACGTTGCGATGGAACGCGGTCAACCCTTGGCCTCGAGTCTCGGGTTTTGCTTCCCCTTCCTCTTCAGCATCACACGCTTGAAGCGCTCATCGCCTTTGCTGCTTTCGGTGGCGATCTCGGGATCGTTGACGAAGGCGTTGTGGATGAGGCGGCGGTAGTAGCTGTTCATCGGTGGCAGCGCGGTGGGCTTGCCGGTGGCGCGCACTTGCTCGGCCATTTCTTTGGCGCGCTCGAGCATCTTGTCCTCGCGCATGGAGCGGTAGAATTCGACATCCACGCGAATGCGCGGCGCATCCGGCATCCGGCGCATGAGCAGGCGATTGACGAGGTATTGAATGTCATCCAGCACCTCCCCGCGCTTGCCGATCAGCGCCTCGGATTCATCGGTCAAGATTTGCAACGTGGGGCCATCCGGACTGGCGGCATCTTCCTCAATCGTGACGTAGAAGCCGAGGTAGCCGAGCGTGTTTTCCAGGATCTGGCGAGCTTGTTCGAGGGCAGTCATGGCGTGGGGAACGGTGCGACCGTGGGCGGGCAGCGCCGTAGGTCGGTGGGTCTGTTGCGCAGTGCTATCGTT
>CAXNNN010000103.1:0-9246 GCA_964203095.1 Verrucomicrobiaceae bacterium
ATGTGCTGGTCGATCTCGGCCACCTTCTTGTCGGTGATGGCTTGGATTTCTTTTTCACCGCGACGGAGATCATCCTCGCTGATGTCGCCATCTTTCTCGCCTTTTTTAAGGGATTCGAGAGCATCGCGGCGTGCACCACGCACGCGCACCTTGCCCTCTTCGCCGAACTGCTTGACCACCTTCACCATCTGAATGCGGCGTTCACCGGAGAGTTCAGGAATGGGCAGGCGAATGATCTTGCTCTCCACCACGGGATTCAGCCCCAGCTTCGACTCACGGAAGGCCCGCTCAATGTCGCGCAGCGTCGCCGAATCAAAGGGCTCAATGCGGATCACGCGCGGCTCCGGTGTGCTGATGGAGGCCAGTTGCTTCAGCTTCATGTGCATACCACCGTAGATCTGCACTTCCACGTTCAGGTTCTCCACCAGTTGCGGGTTGGCCTTGCCAGTGCGCACGGCGGCGAATTCATGAATGATGAATTCCACGGCTTTGCCCATCGCTTCCTCGGCTTCGAGGATGGTCATGTCTAGGTCCATAAGTCTCAGGTATCAGGGATTGGTGACCACGGTTCCGATGGGTTCCCCGATCAGTGCTTTGCGCACATTGTCAGGTTCATCCATGCTAAACACGATGATCGGCATGTTGTTCTCGCTGCACAGGCTGAAGGCGGTGGCGTCCATCACCTTCAGCTGGCGGGTCAGCGCCTCGTGGAAGGTGATCGTGTCGTAGCGAACGGCGTTCGGGTTCTTCTTCGGATCGCTATCGTAAATGCCGTCCACCTTGGTCGCCTTCAGCACCGCGTCGGCCCCGATCTCGCTCGCACGCAGGGCGGCGGTGGTGTCGGTGGAGAAGAAAGGATTGCCCGTGCCAGCGGCGAAGATCACCACGCGTCCCAGCTCCAGGTGCCGCGTGGCCACGCGGCGGATGAAAGGCTCGGCTACGTTGTCCATCTTGATCGCAGACTGCACCCGCGTCGGCACATCCATCGCTTCCAGCATCGACTGCACGGCCAGCGCATTCATCACCGTTGCCAGCATACCCATGTAGTCGGCGGTCGCGCGTTCCATGCCGCGATTGCTCGCGCTAACACCACGCCAGAAATTGCCCCCGCCAACGACGAGGGCGATCTCCAGACCGGTCTGATGCGCGGCTTTGATCTGCGCGGCGATGTCCTCCACGATAGGCGGCGAGATGTTGTCAGTGCTGCCCGGCTCGCGCAAAGCCTCGCCACTGAGCTTCAATAAAACGCGTCTGAATTTTCGTCTCTCGGATGTTTCGGCCATGGGATGGGTAGAGTTCGACAAGCAAACATCAGGCGCTCTGCCTTGGCAAAGCCAAATCCTTCTTTCGCCAACGCTGAATGACAAAAGGCAAGTTCAGCAACACGAAGAAGATCAGCGACAGCAGCGCCAGCGACCCCACATACCACGGCCACGGACCCAGCACATCCATCAGGCTCGGGCTTGGGGCCTTCCAGCAAACGAACCCATAGTTCGTGCCAAGCACCCAGTTGATCGCCCCCACAATCGCCGCGTAGCTGAGGATGCAGCCAAGCATCCGCAACGAAGCCCCTGGGCGAGGAATCAATCCCATGCCCGCCACCACATGCACCGCCGCGATGACGATGCCGCTGTGCCCGAGGAAAAACGCGAAGAAGGTGAGGTGCGGAAGGTCCTGCAAAAGCGCAGGCGTGATTAGCCCATTCAGCGTGCCCGCTAGCCCAAAAAAATAGACCAACTCTGCCGCTAGTCTCGAGCGCTTCAGCAGCGACATCACCCCCGCAAACGCCGCCACATCACAGAGATGAAAAGGCAGCGCATTCTGCAAGCTCAGCTCACCCGTCAGGTAACGCGCCAGGGACGAGATCGGCCAGAATAAGAGCAGTGCCAAAGCCAGCCCTCGCTCCGCCCACCCAGCCCAGCACGACCCCATTCGGCGCAGCCCGACCATCACAACGAGCACCAACACGGTCAGCGCAAGCGCCACTAGGTGCGAGGGGCAGAAAGGGAAGAAGGTGCGGTCAGCCATGCGTCGGCCATTTCACCCAAGAGGCGGCGGTTTGCAACCACTGGCGAGGTTCCATTGGGCGTGACAGGCAGACGAGCGGGGGCAGGGGGCGCTCAGGCACGCCTTGGGTGTTTCACAGTACCCTCCCTCCAATCCAAAAAAAGGCACCCCGACGATGTCAGGAGTGCCCATTGTTAAATGAGTATCTGGAGAGGTGCCTACTACAGATCAAACACTTCGCCGTCCTTGAAGAAGCGCTTCAGTTCGGCGGCGGCGGCTTCGGTGGAGTCGGAGGCGTGGACGACGTTGGTCATCTTGTCGTCGCCGAAGTCACCGCGGATGGTGCCTTTGGCAGCAGCCTTGCTGTCCGTCGGGCCGAGCAGGTCACGCACGTGGGCGATGACGTTTTCACCAGCGAGGGCCAGGGCGATGACCGGCTTGCTCTTCATGAAGTCGGCGACTTCAGGGAAGAAAGGACGGTCGGCGATGTGGGAGTAGTGCTCCTTCAGCAGTTCGTCGGTGAGCTGGAGCATCTTGATACCGCGAATGCGGAAGCCTTCGGCGAGCAAGCGCTGCAGCACTTCACCAGCGAGGTTCTTGGCGATTGCGTCGGGCTTGAGCAGCAGGAGGGATGTTTCGTCGGCCATAGTTTATTGGGGGTGGAAAAGGGGGGCGACTTTGCTGCCGAGGTGAACGCTCGTCAAGGGCTGCCAGGGATTGATTTCACACTACAGACGCTGCTTATAGCCATCGCAACGGTTGCTCCAGCCCGCGAGCCAGCGGGATTCCTTGCGCTCGGCGGGCGAGTTCTTCACGCGGCGGGCGAGAACGCGCTTGGCAGATTCGGCGAACTCGAAGGGCGTGCCTGCGCTCATCCCGCCCAGCACTTGGGCCAGGCCCCAGCCTTCGCCCTGGTAGCGCTCTTTCGGGCTGAGGCCCTCGCCTTTGAAGTTCACATAGTCGATCATGGCATACATGCCCTCCGCCGTCTGCGAGAGCTGGGCGTAGTTCTGCTGCACGCGGGGGCCGCCAGCCTTGATCAGCTTGGGCACGGCGCGGGCCAGCCGCGCCATGATGAACTGCGTCTGGTCCCTCACGCTGGCCACCAGCATGGCTCGGAGATCCTTTTGCATACTGGAGGAGGCATCGGCCAGGAATGCTTGGCGGCTGGACCAGGGACAATCCGGGGTGCTGCGCAGCCACGGAGGCACGGCCACACCGCACTGATGCAAATAATTCACCAGGGGCGGGAAGCTCTCCTCGAACGGCCCTTCATAGCCACGCGGATACCAAATGAAGTGGCCAATGCCAAGCGAAGCGAACTCCTCCCCCGTGTTCCAACTCGTCAGCCCGGCCACGGTGCCTCCGCACTCGTTTTGCCAGATCCGTTTGCCTATTTTCGCCACCTGCGCGCTGCTCAGCACGTTCTGGGCACGCGCCAGCGGTGTGGCCAAGGCAGCGGTCAAAATCAGAGTGAGAGTGACGAATAAGCTGCGGGAAATAGAAAAGATAACAGGTGTCATAGGGTATTAGAAAGGCGGTTCGCAGTCAGTGTGGCAGATCGATTTGCTCACCTGACCCGCCCTGTGTGAACGAAGACTTCTCAATAAGATTGATTCAAATGCCTTCCACCCTTATTTGCTGGTTCTGTTAGCAGCTTCCCTCCTCCCGCTCGAAAACATGCCTTACCTGGCGTTCAACCTCAACGATGGCAGTGAGTTCGTCTTCGACCTCCTCGAAGAACGACTGTCGCTTGGACGCGATCCCAAGAACGATATTGTCATCGACAATGGCTTCATCTCCAGCCGTCACGCCGAATTTCTGCGCCAAGCAGACGGCACCTATGAGCTCGTGGACCTGAAGTCCTCGAACGGCACCTTCGTCAATGGCAAGCGCGTCGAGTGCTCCAAGGTCAAGGGAGGGGACCGCATCCTGTTCGGCCGCCTGGAGTCCCGCTACGGCGAGCGTGCGCCGAAGGGGCTCGCCCCAGCAGAAGCCAACAAGGCCGACACCGCCAAAGGAATACCCACGCGCAACGACGGCCGCCGTGGAGACACGGACAGTGTGCCAGCCGAGTCGCGGGGCACCCCAGACCCAAAAGCCAAGCCGCCCGTGACACCCGACCCGGTCAATACGAAGGGCACCACGGAAACGGTGCCCGTCCCCGCCCACATCTCAGCAGTGACCGCCACAGCAAGCATTCCCTCCGTCGGCAGTTCCACAGTGCCCCTGGTCGCTCCGCTCAGCGATGACAACCGCACGCGTTCCGAGGCGAAGCTACTCGCCGACAGGATCGACGCCCAGCGCCGTGAACTGGCCGATCTGGAGACCAAAATCATCGCCCGTCGCAACGACTTGGTCGTGGCCGAGAAGGATCTGACCTTCGCCAAGGACAAGGCGAAAAACAGCGCCGCACAGAAAGACCAAGCCGCACAGAACGCACTCGCGTCCCTCAAGGCCGAAACTGCCGACACCAGCGCCGCACTCCAACAACTGCAAACCCAGGCCGCCAGTGCCGAGCAGCAGCAAAAGAGCGCCATCGACGCCGCCGAGGCCCGCGTTCAAGCGCTGGAACTGTGCGAAACAGAACTCAACCAGAAGCTGGAAGAGCTCTCCGCCACCGACGGCCGCCTGAGCAACGCGACCGAAGCGCTCAAAGCCGTCGAGGAACAGCAAGCCCACGCTGCTGCACAAAAGGCTACCTTGGTCGCCGCCGTGCTCGACTTGGAAAATCAGCAGCAGGAGCACCAGCGGGAACTGACGCTCGCTCGCGAGCAAGGCACCGCCCAGCGCCTACTCGTCACCACGCTGACTCGCCGCCGCGAAGAAGTCGAAGCCGCCGTGCAAGGCCTGGACACGCGCCTCCAACAGACCACGACCCAGTTGCAAAGTCTGCAAGCCGAGCTGGCGCAGGTAACCTCCACCCTGCAAACCAAGCAGTCCAACCTCGCCCAGTCCGAGACGAAGCTTGCCGACCTCCAAGCCCAGACCGCCACGCTCAACACGCAGAACGCTGACGCCGACGCAGCCTTGCAGCAGTTGCTCAAGCAGACCGCTGAGACCAAGGCGGAGCTTGCCCAGCTGACGACCAGCACCGAAAACCTGCGCCGCCAGCACACGGAGCTGGAAGCCAAGGTCGCCGAAGGCAGCACCCTGCACACCAGCTTGGTGCAGCGCAGCACCGCTCTGGAAGCTGCCCTGGCCGCACTCGTCGCTAGCCACCAGGACCTCAGCACGCTGCTGGAGCAGACCAATACCTCCCTCACCGCTGCCGAAACCGAACTGGCCACCACGCAGGCCGAGCAAACCCGGCTCGAAGCCGCCGCCGCCGAGCTTGCCGAACGCAATCAAGCCTTGGAAGCCAAGCTGGCCAGCCACGTCGGCATCGACCGCAAGCTGCAAGCCACCACGAACGCGCTGACAGAGTCCATTGCCAAAGCCGAAGCGCTGCGCGACGAGGTCGCCGCACTCACCGAAGAGCAAGCCAAGCTCGCACCATTGCGCCAGCAAGTCGAAGAGCTGAGCGCCGAACTCGCCAACCTGAAAATTCAGCAGCAGCAAGCAACGGCCGCCCTCCAGGCTACGCAGGCCGAGCACAGCAGCACCGAGACCACGCTGAAAACCCTGCAAGCAGACGCCACCAGCCTCGACAAGCTGCTCACCGAGAAACGCAGCACGCTAGACAGCGACATTCAAGCCAAGCTCAAAGACGCCAGCGCCGCTGAGGGCCGCCTGCAAAAAGCCCGAGCCGAATTCACGTCCTTGGAAGCCAAGCGCCAAGCCGCTGAAACGGCGATCGAACAGGCCAGGACCGATGAGAAGCGCCTGAAAAAAGAGGTGCCCAGCCTCTCCGCCGAGCTGGCCACGCTCACCGCCGCCGTGGCCGCCCTAGTGACGCAGCGCGAAAGCCACACCCTCACGGTCGCCAAGCTCACCACCGACCACGACGCAGCTCTGCGCAAGATGAGCGAGATGGAGACGCAGATGGCCAACCTGCAAGAAGGCGTGCGGGTCCGCGAGGACCGCCTGAGTAAGGCCCAAAGTGATGTCGAGCGCGAGGTGCAGCGGATCAAGACTGCGCAGGATCAAGCCCGCATCGCAGAGGTCGCCCTTGGCGAACTGCAAAAAGACCTGGAGGCCAAGCAGCGCTTCGGCGTTACCGCCAAGGCCGACACCAGCACGCTGGAAACCGAGCTGCAAAAGCGCACGTCGCAACTCACCGAGTTGAAGACCGAGGAGGACCGCATCACCCGTGAGCTATCAGCCAAGAAGCTGCAAGTCAGCACGCTGGACACCGAGCTACTGACGAAGGAGCAAAAGCTCCGAGCCACTGAGCATCAGCTCCAAGAGGTGACCACCACCGGCGGCAAAGCCCTGTCGCTGACCGAGACCATCAGGGAACTAGAATCGCGCCAGCGCGACGCCATGAAGCGGCTGCACGAGGTCGGCGACCAGGAGTTGGCCTTGCAGGCGAAGATCAATAACGCGCAAGAAACCGCCACACGCGAGGTCCAGCGCGCCGAGCAACTGCGCAAAGATGCGCTCAACGCCGAGGCGGACCATTTGCAGAAAACCGCCGCGCTGGAAGCGCGCCTCAAAGAGTTCGCCCATCACGAGCTGGAGGCCTCCCAGCGCGTCGAAGAGATTCGCCAGGACCTGGAGCACTTCGACCAGCGCCAGAAGGAACTTAGCGAGGCCGAAACCCAAGTGCGCCGCTGGCATGATGTCGAGAAGCGCCTCAAGGACCAAATCATCGAACTGGAAGAGAAGCACGACATCATGCGCCGCGAGTTGAAGAGCGATCAGGCCACCGTGCTCATGTTCGCTGGCGATCTGATCAAGCGCATCGATCTCATCGACATCCTCATTCAGCGCTACGTCGGCCAAAACGGCGGCATCGACAACCAGCTGCGCACCCTGCGCGCTTCGTTTGAAGACATCCTGCACCAGCATGGCATCACTGAGTTCGATGTAGCACCGGAAACAGAGATCGATCTGGCCCTACGCCAGCGCATCGCTGTGATCGAGAGTGAGTCCGGCAATGCGAAGCCGCGCATCGTCGCTAGTTACCGTCCTGGCTTTGTCTACACACCGCCCGAGGGCAAGGAAGTCGTGCTTCGCAAAGTTGAAGTGAAAACGACCAGTCGCTAGTATTTCCCCAAATCCCCACTATCAGAAGTTATGGCAGAATATGTTGGCATTGACCTTGGCACGACCCTCTCCGGGCTCGCCTACCTGAAACCTGACGGCAATCCTGAGATTGTGCCCAACGCGGATGGCGAGCGCCTGACGCCTTCTGTCGTGTATTTCGACTCGCATGAGGATGTGAAGCTGGTCGGCACGGCCGCACGCGACGGCGGCGACCCCGAGCGCACCTTTTTCCAGATCAAGCGCCACATGGATGATCCTGACCACGTTGTGAAAATCGACGGTAAGGACTGGACCCCAGCTGAGATTTCCGCGCTGATCCTGTCCAAGCTCAGGCGTGATTGCTCCAAGATCGTGGGCGACATCACCGAAGTGGTCATCACCGTGCCTGCGAACTTCAATGAACTCGCGCGCAAGAGCACCATCGCCGCTGCCGAGATGGCTGGCCTGAAGGTGCGCCGCTTGGTCAATGAACCCACGGCCGCTGCCGTGTATTACGCGCATAGCCAGGGCGTGCAGGGCCGCATTCTTGTCTTCGACATGGGCGGTGGCACACTGGACACGACCATTCTGGAAGTCATTGGCGACAACATCCGCATCCTCACGTCCGAAGGCGCTCGCCATCTGGGTGGCAGCAACTTTGACGAGATCTTGCTCGAAGCCTACGCCGAGCAATACAAAAAGCAGGTCAACGCCGCGCTCTACAACGACGAGCGCCAACGCCGCCGCGCACTGCAAGCCGCGGAAGACTCCAAGAAGATGCTGTCCAAGCTGCAACGCGTCAGTGACACCATCGGCAACGACACCAGCGGCCTCGCTCGTATTGACCTCACGCGTGAGCAGTTCGAAGCGATGATCCGCCGCATGATCACCCGCTCGCTCATGCTCGTGGAGCAGGCCTTGGATTCCGCCAAGCTCAAGACAGGAGACATCGATCACGTCGTGCTCGTCGGTGGCTCCACTCGCATCCCGAAGGTGAAGACCATGCTCGAAAAGCACTTTGGCAAAACACCCAAGTCTTGTGGCAACGTGGATGAGTGCGTGGCGCTCGGTGCCGCTATTTTTGCCAAGAAATCCTCGCGTATTCAGGAAGTCTGCAACCAGAGCTACGGCACTCTGGCCATGATTTACAACGCCGCCACGGGCGAGGAAAAGGTGCAGAATTCTATCGTCATTCCGAAAAACACCACCATCCCGTGCAGCCGCACGCAGATGTATATCACCTCCGAGGACAACGAGCGCATCATCGAGGTAGACATCACGCAGGGCGAGGACAGCGATCCGAAGTTTGTGGATGTCATTGGCCGCATCACCCTGGAAGTGCCGCCGAATCGCGCCAAAGGTTGCGAAATCGCCGTGACTTTCAGCTACGACGAAAACCAGCGCGTTCGCGCCCTAGTCGTGGACAAGCAGTCTGGACGCAGCCGTGAGGTCGCCGTCTCCTACAAGGGTGCGGGTGTCTTCACCGAGGAAGAACTGAAACGGCGCCGCAGCTATCTCAAGCAAATGCGCATCGAATAAGCAGAGGACGTAGAGCCAGAGAATACCCTCGCATGCTTCCTGCTCCAAGCCGGCCAATTCTCCAGCGCACCACACCAGGAATCATCAATCATCAACCATAAGTTCCCCCCGGCCATGTTCAAAAAACTCGTCCAGTCCCTCTCCAACTCGCTCCACAAGCAACCTGCGGCCGCCCCTGCCGCGAAAGGCGCGAAGCCTAGTGCCGCGACCAAGAACATCGAGCCCAAGAAAGCCGACACGCCGCTCAAGAAGATCGTCGAGGCCCTGGCACCCGCCCACAAGGTGGAGCCGGCCAAGTCACCCGAAGAACTCTGCGGCATCGAGCCCAAGTGGAACAAGGACCAGGTCAAAGAGCGCCTGAAACTGCTTTACCGCCGTTACAACCGCGCTGCCTCCAGCCTGAACAACAGCACACGTGGCGAAGCTGACGCGATGCTGGATGCCATCGTCGCCGTGCGCGAAAAGCACTTCGGCGCGATTTGACTTAGCCCCATAAGCCTGGCGGTGTTTTCCAGCTTAGCCGAAGGCCTGCGTGAAGCACACTTCCAGTGCCAGCGCCTCGCTCACGTT
>CAXNNN010000104.1:0-9190 GCA_964203095.1 Verrucomicrobiaceae bacterium
GCCAGCAACTGAGTGCGGCTGGCGGCACGGCCCCCTACTCGTGGTCTCTGTCTGGCGGGTCACTTCCCTCTGGGTTAACCTTGGTGAACGGCTTGATCAGCGGCACGCCTCTGGCGTCGGGAACATTTGATTTCGAGGTGCGGCTCACAGACGGAGGAATGCTGACGGCGACGCAGACGTATGCGCTCACGCTCACCGCCTCTTCGTTGTCCATCAACACGTCTTACGTGCCTGCACCCGTGGTGGGCTATGCTTATTCGCAATCGCTGGTGGGCACCGGCGGCACGGGGACCTATGCTTGGTCAATCGTAGGGGGCAGCTTGCCTGCGGGGCTGAGCCTGAGCACTGGAGGCTTGGTCGGCGGCACGCCAACGACGGTCACCAGCGGGCTCGAGTGTATCGTCAAATTGATGGACTCCGCGGGGGTGACGAGAACGAAGAGTCTGTTTTTTACTACCTTGTCTAAGCTGCCGTTGCCAACGGTGCAGGCACCGGGCTTTGCCGATACGATTGTTGCGGGTGACTTCAGCCATACGTTAAGTGCAACGCATTTTCCCAGGAAGTTCACGGTCAGCGGACTGCCTGCGGGACTGGGGTATAAATCGACAACAGGTGAGATCAGTGGGCGGCCTACAGTTGCCGGCACGTTCGTGGTTCGGATCACGGCGACTAACACGATGGGCACGAGTGCGGCGATCAGTGCGGTCCTGCGGGTGCGTGCGCTGCCCGTGGGAGTTGTGGGCACCTTTATTGCCTTGGTAGAGCGTGAGACCTCGGCCAATAGTCTCACCAATGGGCTTGGCGGGCGGGTCGATGTTACCACCGCCGCCACAGGCAACTACACGGCCAAGCTCTCCATTGCAGGCGTGACACGCACATTCAATGGTGTGCTCATTGCCCAAGTCTCAGGCGTGGTGACTCTGGAGGCGAACTTCCCGCGCAGCGGTGCGCTGCCGTCTTGCTCCATGAGTTTGCTCTTCGCCCCACCAAGCAATACGATTTCGGGTGAGGTCAGTATGGTCGTTGAGACGACAACCTATCATTCCTTGGTTACCGGTTGGCGGCAGACCTGGAATACGAGCACGAACCCTGCGAGCGAGCGCGCAGGCTACTACACGGCTGCTGTGGATCTGGCGGCACCCGCGGGTGCCACCATTCCACAAGGCACCGGTTACCTGAGCTTCACGCTAGGTCAGGCAGGTACGCTCACGATGTCGGGGAAAGCAGCGGATGGCAGCAGCTTTGCGACTGCGAGCCTCGTCGGACCCAGCGGGGAGCTGTTGGTCTATCAGTCGCTCTATGCAAATAAGGGATCCATCAAGGGCGTGGTCGTTCTGTCGGCGGCCGTTGATGGTCTGTTCACAGACAACACGGTATCAGGCTCGTTGACTTGGATGAAGCCCGACGACTCGGCACGCGCCTATGAAGCTGGATTTGGACCCCTTAGCTTGACCGTCACGGGGAAGTATATGGCTCCGGCGTCACGCGGCTACGTGGTGCTTGGGCTGCCGTCGCCGGGGACGTTGACGCTGAGATTTGCAGAAGGTGGTTTGTCCGCTGCGGCGATTAACCCTACAATGAACGAGGCTCAGTTCACTGACGCGCTAAAAGTAATCATGCCAGCGAAGGACTCCAATGATAACCCTGCTGGAGCCACGCTCAGCATCAATCCGGCAACTGGGGCGGTCAGTGGCACCTTCTCCTTGCTAGACGGCACCCTGCCACGGAAGGTGACTTATCAGGGCACGATTGTTCGCACAGCGTCTGCCAGCAGTTATGCCGTTGGCTATTTCCTGCTGCCGCAGATACCAACGCTCACTGAGAAGATTACGACTTCACCGATACTCTCTGGCCAAATGACATTGGAAGACTGATTCGCTGCACCTCACTTACCATCCCATGAAAATATCGTCCCCTTTCCTCGTTTTCGCGGTGCTCATCATCGGTCTTGGCCTGAAGGCGGAGACCATGTCCAGCAACATCGTCGGCTTTGTCCATCTATCGGCCACAGGCACGGGCGGCAGTGGCGCATCGCAGCTGACGTTTCACTCGCTGACTCTGCGTCAGGTGCCCGTCTATGCGGGCACGGCGACGAGTTTCACCTCTAACACACTCACCGACCCGAGTGCGACGTGGGCGAATGGCACCTTCGTCGGGACGCATTACGTGGAGATCGTGAGCAGCAATGGTAACTCAGCCGTTGCCGGAGTAGGCAGCGTCAACTCCATCATCGCCAATGTGGCAGCGACGGGCGTCATCACCGTCGAAGGCACGTTGAATGCGAGCCTGACGGCACCCTTAACGTATCGCGTGCGAAAGCATTGGACGCTGGCCGAAGTCTTCGGCGCGGCCAATAGTGCGGGTCTTCAAGGTGGCACGCCCACCACAGCGGACCAGATCATTCTATGGAATGGTCCTGACTTCGCCACATACTACTACCAGACGAGCGGCATTGGTGGCTCAGGATGGCGCAGACTGGGTGCGCAATCAACCGATGCTAGTGGCACGATCATTCGGCCCAACAGCGGCTTGCTCATCCGACGTGGGCAGTCGTCCACCAAAGAAATCCTGCTCACTGGCGAAGTCAAAAGTGGCCAGAACACCATGACATTCACCACCGGCTACAGCTACGTGGGGAATCCATTTGCTGTCGCCATGACGCTGGGGAGCAGTGGGCTCTACAGTGGAAATGTCGGCACTGGGTTGCTGGGAGGCACGTCGGCAAGCACTGCGGACCAAGTGCTCATCTGGTCAGGGGCTCACTACACGACCTACTACTATGACACCGCTGTGAATGGCTGGCGCAGTGCGACCGACTCCGCCACGGATGCAGCCTCTGTGAGTATTGGCGCGGGCACTGGCTTTATCCTGCGGCGGCGCGATGGCAGCAGCTTCACCTGGACCGCCCCTCAGCACCCCGCCTCTTTTTGATGAGGGGTCACAGTAGGGAAACTACGCCAGCACTTCCTTCAGCACCTCCATGCAGCGCTCATTCTGTGGCATGGTGCCGATGCTAATGCGGATCCACTCCGGCAGTTTGTAGGCGGCCATGGCGCGGACGATGACGCCCTTGTCCATCATGGCTTTGAACACGGCGTTGCCATCGCCCACCTTCACAAGCACGAAGTTCGCGTAGCTGGGGATGAACGCCAGGCCGAGCGCAGCGAACTGCGTCTGGAAGAACGTGCGGCCTGCGTCGGTGATGTTCTTGGTCTTGTCCTGGTGGGCCTGGTCTTGCAGGCCGGCGAGGGCTCCGGCTTGGGCAATGGAGTTGATGTTGAAAGGCTGCCGGGTGCGTTGCAGCACTTCGATTAGCTCCTTCTTCGCGATGCCGTAACCGACGCGTGTGCCCGCGAGACCTTGGATCTTGGAGAAAGTGCGCAGTACGACCACGTTGCGACCTTCGCGCACGTATTTGAGCGTGTCCGGTGGGTTGTCGAGGAACTCGTAGTAGGCTTCGTCGAACACCACCACCACGTGCGCGGGTACCTTGGCCATAAAGGCATCAATCTGCTCCTGCGTGACCAGCGTGCCGGTGGGGTTGTTCGGATTGGCGATGAAAATTTCCTTGGTGCGTGGTGTGACGGCGGCTGCCATCGCTTCCAGGTCATGCACATACCCAGGATCGGGCACCTCGATGGTCTCCGCGCCGAACACCTTAGCCATCAGCTTGTAAACGAGGAAGGCGTGCTCAGCGGTGATGATGTTGTCGCCTTCTTTTAGGAAGGCGTGGCCGATGAACTCGATAACTTCGTTGCTGCCGCAGCCGAGGATGATGTTGCCCATTTCCAGGCCGAATTTTTCGGCGATCGCACTGCGCAGCTTGTAGCTGCCGCCATCAGGATAGATGTGCAGCTCGGCTAGGGCCTTCTGCATGGCTTCGATAGCCTTGGGCGAGGGACCGATCGGATTTTCGTTGCTGGCCAGCTTGATGATGTCTTCTGGCTTCAGCCCGCGTTCGCGTGCCACTTCATCAATCGGTTTTCCCGGTTCGTAGGCGACGAGGTCTTTGAGTTGTGCGTTGGCGAAGTCCCAGATGTTTGACATAAAGAGTGTGCTTCTTGGCGCGGTGAATGCGGGGTTTCAAGTCCAGCTTTCTTCTGCAAACATGGCTGGCATGAAACAACGTTACGAATGGATCGACCTGCTGCGCGGCATTGCCGTCATTGGGATGATCTGGGTTCATGCGGCTAACACCTTCCTGGCCGCGGACGAGCAGGAACAGGCATGGTTCAACGGTCTGCGTTTTTATCATGGACTGATCGCACCCACATTTTTCTGGGTTGCTGGCTACATGCGTGGGCTGGCCGCTGCCAAGCTGGGGCCACGAAAGCCTGCGTGGCCGACAGTGAAGCGGTTGCTCTGGGTTTGGGCCATCGGCTATCTCCTGCATATGCCGTGGGATGCCTTGGCGCGTGGCGACTTCTCAGCACCAGTGCTGCGCATACTGTTCCAAAGTGATGTGCTGCATTGCTTGGCGGCTTCATGCTTGCTGCTGCTAGCGGTCGAGCGGGGGATCAGGGATAGCCGCTGGCGTGCTGTCGTCGTGTTTGTCCTGTGCTTTTTCGCTGTGAAATATGCGGACCGCATGGCCATGACGACTACTGGTTTGCCCCCCTTGGATGCATACTTGGCCAAGCAGCACGGCTCCATCTTTCCTTTGTTTCCGTGGTTCGCGTTTGCCGGCTTTGGGTTTCTGATAGGCCAGGGAAAGAAGTTGCACTGGGGGTTGAGCCTATTCGGCGCTTTCTTGGCATGTGGTATTCCTGTGTTGGCGAGTTCAAGCACAGACATGTTCTTCTTCGAGCGCCTTGGCTGGGTGATGATGATCGCTGTGGGAATATCGCTCCTGACTGCTGGGCTTCAGTTCCGCAGCATCGCTCTGCCTCAATGGCTGCTACTTGCCGGTCGACAATCCTTGGTCATTTACGTGGCGCACCTGCTCATGATTCACGCCGTGCCTTGGTGGAGTGGGCGGACTTTTGACAAGTTGATTGGGCCGACAAAGCCGGTCCTGCTTGTGCTGGTGATTTTTCTTGGCTTGCTCGTCGGCTCTTGGCTGGTGGCGTGGGCTTGGGAAAGGCGGGCCAATCGCGCAAGAACTGCGCAAGCATCCTGAAATGCTAGCTGGACATGAGGCCTGACTTTGAGTTTCCTGACGAGTTAGTGTGCTTGCGAAACACGTAATCTCCCATCAGTCGCAGCGGCGAGTATGACCGAGACCCAATACATCCTTCAGTTGACCCTGGTCGGCCTTGTCAGCGGCGCGGTTTTTTGGGTCGTGGCGAGCTGGGCTGAGAAGCGCAAGCTACAGCCTAGCATCGACGAAGAACAGAAGCTGCGCTTGCAGTTGGAGGTGAAACGCCAGGAGGAAGGGCAGAAGGCTGAGGAGCTGCAAGAGGTGCTGAAAACTCAACTCGCTGCCGCCGCCACGCGCTGCACTTCATTGGACGCGGCCTTGAACGCAGAGATAGATGCAGCCTTTGCGTTGCAGGAACGGCTGCTGCAAGCACAGCAGCTCCAGCGCGACAGCGATTCGCAGATGACGATTCTCCGTAGCCACCAAGCCGATTTGGAAGGTGCGCTGGATGCCAAGCAAGAGCTGGCACAGCGGCTGGCGCAGGAATTGAACTGTACCCGCATTTTTCTGGCCGATGAACGGAATGCCGCCGCGCAACGCGAGGGCGCGTTACGGGCATCGCTCTCTGAGTATGAGCGCCAAGCGGCTAACGGCATGAGCGCCGCGGAAATCGTCCAGGCTGAACTCGAAAGCGCACGTGCGGCGCTCGCGACTTTGGAGCAGGACGCGGAGGTGAAGCAGGCTGACTTGAAACGCAAGCTGACCGCTACTGGGCAGAAGGCTCAAATGCTGCAGAAGGAGATCATGGCGCTGGTCAGCACGGGTAATCCGGGTGAGGTCGATGCGGTCGTGACTGCCTCAGAAGACATCGCCAAAGCGCAAGAGCATGCCGTTGCGGCAGAGAAGCGAGTGGCGGAACTGGAAGCGCAACTCGCCCAAGGTGATGTGGGCACGCGCAAACGTCTGCGCGAGGCGGAGCATCGGATTTGTGAGCTAGAGTTCAGGCTGGCTCAGGTCGATGAAGCCCCTGCGCCCGCGCCTGTGGCCCCTGCCGCACAGCCCCTCGTGGCGCTAACAGAGGCTGATTCCGCGCCACCCACAGAGGCGAGCGGGCAGCCGACGAGTGGGCTGTGAAGGATTCCGGGCTTCGCCTTATCAACGACGGCAGTTGCAAAACGCCGCCCATGAAAAGAAAAACCCCGGCTCTGCGCGACGCGGAACCGGGGCTGTGTTTCAGTCAGCGCGTCTGGCTGACCAACGTGATTAAATCACCTCGGCGACTTGCTTCTTAGCCGCGTCGTAGTCCTTCTTGGCCCAGCCGGGAATAGCGATCGGATACCAGCCGTCAGCATCCTGCTTGACCGGTGGTTCGGTTTCGTTGGTCACGATGGCAGGCATGTGCTGCACCTTGGACTTGTAGGCCTCGTCCCAGGTCACCTTCTTGCCGCCGTAGGTGGCCATGCGGCCCATGATGGCGGTCATGGTGCTGTCGCCGCAGTAGAAGGCGTTGTTGAGATACGTGTTGCCACGGATCGCCTGCTGCAGCTCGAAGTGCTCGATTTCATACGGGTCAGGATCACCGCTGGCACCGCGCTTGCGCTTCTTGCCTGGGCCTGTGGCTTCGGCCTTGTCCGCAGGGGCTGCGGCTGGGGTGTAGCGCCAGATTTCCTTGCCCTTGTAGTCCACCGCGTAGCAGTTGCCGCTGTTGGTGAGGTAAAGGATGCCCTTGGAGCCGGAGAACTCCTCGCGCACTTCGGCATTGGTGCCGGCCTGATGGCGGCACTGGCTGTTGATGCGAACGCCGTTGGCATACGTGAACTCGACGTAGTGATGGTCAAAGATTTGACCGGTCTTCTTGTCGGTGCGCTGCTGGCGACCGCCCATGCCTTGGGCACTGACGGGCGTGGCATCGTGCACTTGGTAAGGGAACACTTGCTTGGCCACGGGGCCGGGGGCGTCTTTGCGAGGGTCCACAAAGATGGACATGAACCAGTTGGCGATGTCGATGTTGTGGATGTGCTGCTCGTTGATGTGATCACCGCAGAGCCACGTGAAGTAATACCAGTTCTGCATTTGATACTGGAGTTCGGTCTGGCCTTCCTTCTTCTCACGGAACCAGATGCCGCCGCCATTCCAATAGACTTGGCCGCCGGTGATTTCGCCGATGACGCCTGCCTTCACGGCCTTGAAGGCCTCGCGGTAGCAGTTCTGATAGCGGCGTTGCAGGCCGCAGGCGACCTTCAGGCCTTTCTCGTCGGCGATCTTCGCCATTTCATGCACCTTGCGCACGCCAGGGGCGTCCACGGCGACGGGCTTTTCCATGAACACGTTTTTGCCAGCGTTGATCGCGGCTTCAAAGTGATACGGGCGGAAGCCGGGAGGCGTGGCGAGCACGACGTAGTTCACGTCGGCATTTTCGAGCACGCCCTTGTAGGCGTCGAGGCCCACATACTGGCGATTCTCTGGCACATCGACCTTATCGCCGTGTGCGTTGCGCAGGTTGGAGAGGGACTTGTCCAGGTTTTCCTTGTTCAGGTCACCCATGGCGACCAGACGGATGCCTGCCTTCGGATTGTTCAGCGCCTGATTGGCTGCGCCGGACCCGCGTCCGCCAGTGCCGATCATGCCGACCTTGATTTCATCGCTACCTGCGGCCCAGGCGGACTGTTCGACGGTGAGGGCGCTGGCAGCGGCGACGGCCGTGCCTGTGCGCAGGAAGTCGCGGCGGCTAGGCGCGGCGACGGGTGTGTTGGTTTCGTTATTCATGAGGTGAATGAGATGGGGCGGGCGGACTACTCGGCGAGCACGCTTCGGATGAATTTGATACCGTCGTTGTAGACGTCTTCGGGGGACTTGAAGAAGTCGCGCCAGACACGGGTCGCAGCGGCCAGGTCAGGCAGCGAGCCGCCAAAGGCTTCAATCGTCAGCCACTTGTCATAGCCGATGGCTTTCAGCTTGTTGATCGCTTCGCGGCAGGGCGCGTGGCCTGTGCCTGGGGTGCCACGGTCGTTTTCGGAGATGTGCACGTGGTTCAGCTTGCCCGTGGCAAAGACGGTGTCGATGCAACCCACAGCGTCCTTCTCTTCGATGTTCGCATGGAAGGTATCATACATGGTGCCGAAGTTTGCGTGATCCACGCGCTTCACGTAGCTGGCGGCTTGCTCCATGGTGTTGAGCAGGTGCGACTCGAAACGATTCAGTGCTTCGATGGCGAACTTGATGCCCGCGTCCTGCCCGATGCCAGCGATGGCGCGATGCACGCCCGCTGCGTGATCGAGTTCGGTCTCGGTCGGATATCTGCCTGTGAACTGGCCGAGCACCTGATAATACGGACCGCAGAGCGTCTGCACGCCCGCATTGTGACCGCAGTCGATGACTTTCTTCAGGTGATCGATGGCACCCTGACGATTCGCTGCGTCGGGGCTGATCGCATTGTGCGCCTCGTCAGGAAGTACGGTCACGGCGGTGCACTCCAGGCCGTTGTCCTTGATGGCTTGACCCACCGCCTTGAAATGTGCGGGGCTGCTCACGTCGAAGATCGGAATCTCGACGCCGTCGTAGCCAGCGGCTTTCAGTTTTTCAAAGAGGTGGAAGTCAGCGTCGGTGACGTGACCCGTCCAGAGGAGGAGGTTAAAACCAATTTTCATGAAGAGCGCGGAGATTAGTGAAGTGCGACTGGAGTGGCAACACTGGATTCGTTGCAACGCGGGCCTGGACCGAGTCCTATCGGAAAGGCAGAAGATGGTGCAACCTTCCCAGGAAAAAGCCGTTGCAAGGTGGTCCCTGACCGGGAAAATCACCGCCACTATGCTGCACACCCATCTTCGTCTCTCCCGTGTCTTTGGTTTTGCCGCACTGGCGCTATCCGTGGCCTCGGGCTTGGTCTCGTGCAAGACGACCGAATCTGGTTCTGACTATGCCTCGAACTACAGCACGGACGGCGGCTTCAATCCTTATCCAGGCCAGGGTGCCGTGGCACAGCCGGGCTCTCTGCTGCCTAGCTCCACCAGCAGCTCTCATCATCAGTATGCCGAGGCACCGCCGCCGCCACCGCCTGGCTTTGAGCTGCCGAGTAGCGCGCCCAAATACACGCCACCCCCGGTTCCCGGC
>CAXNNN010000105.1:0-9174 GCA_964203095.1 Verrucomicrobiaceae bacterium
CACCAACGTATCCTTCAGCAAGCCTCGCTGTTTCAGATCCGTTAGCAGGCCTTGGATCGGCTTATCAATCGCACCGCAGTTGCGTTCCATGTCCGCCTTCAGATTGCGGTGCTGGTCCCAGTTGCCGAAGGACACCTCCACGAAGCGCACCCCCGCCTCGACCAGCTTGCGCGCCATCAGGCACTGCTTGCCAAAGTTGTCTGTGGCTCCCTCGTCAATGCCATACAGCGCCTTTTCCGCCGTGCTCTCCTGGCTAATGTCCAACACCTTCGGCACTTCGCCCTGCATACGAAAGGCCAGCTCATAGCTTTCGATCACACCCTCGATCTCGTGGCTTGGGCCCTCGCGTTGCAGTTGCCCCTTGTTCAGCGTCTGAATCAAATCGAGCTGCGTGCGCTGGGCTTCAGCATTGAGTCGCTGATTCTTGATATTCGCCACCGTGGCCGGAGCATTGCCACGTCCGAAGCGTCCCGCGGACTGTGCCAAAGGGGAGTTGCCGCCCACCTTCGTCGCCTGATACACGGCTGGTAGGAAAGCACTGCCGAACGCGCGCGCCGACTGGGGCGGGGGACTGATCGTCACATAGCCCGGCAGGTTCTCATTCATGCTGCCCAGGCCATAGACCGCCCATGATCCCAGGGAGGGTCGCACGAACTGCGTGGTGCCCGTGTGCATCTGGGTGAAAGCCTGCGGATGCGCGGGGACATCCGTCGCCATTGAGTTGATGATGCAAAGGTCATCCGCGTGCTTCGCCACATTCGGGAATAGCTCGCTGATCCACAAGCCACTCCGCCCATGCTGCTTGAACTGCCAGGGCGAAGGCATCAGGTCAGCACGTCCATAGCGCCCAGCCGCATCCGGCGCGCCCTTGCCACCGTCCTTCTGGAGCTTCGGCTTGTAGTCAAAGGTGTCCACATGCGACGGCCCTCCCTGCATACAGAGGAAGATCACCCGCTTCGCCTTGCCCGCAAAATGCGGATTCTTCGGTGCCAGCGGCCCACCAGCGGTGGCCGCAGCCCTCAGTGATTCTTGCTGGGCGAGCGCGGTCAGGGCCAAGTAGCCAAAGCCATTGCTGGTCTGCTTGAGGAAGTTGCGGCGAGTGTTCATGGCTGGATTGGTGGATGCGACACACTAAACACGATCTGCCGGGGAAAGTTGCGATCGCATATCGCGCCAGCGGGGTGGTTAGCCCTTCGCTCCACCCCCATCAAAGGCGAGCGCGGCCAGTTCGGCATAATACGGGCAGCTCGCGAGCAGCTCGTCATGCGTGCCGTGGGCTTGCACACGGCCAAGTTGCATGACGTAGATCTGGTCGGCGGCGATCACCGTGCTGAGGCGATGGGCGATGACGAGGCAGGTGCGGTTCTGGCGCAGGGTGTCGAGAGCTGCCTGGATGAGGTGCTCGCTCTTCGTGTCCACGGCGGAGGTGGCTTCGTCCAGTAGGAGGATGGGCGCGTTTTTCAGGAAGGCGCGGGCCATGGCGAGGCGTTGCCTTTCGCCGCCGCTGAGTCTCATGCCACGCTCGCCGACTTCGGCGTCCAGGCCTTCCTTTTGACGCTTCACGAAGTCTTCGGCGCAGGACAATCTCAAAGCTGACCACAGCTCGTCGTCGGTGGCGTTGGGCTTCCCGAGGAGGAGGTTGTCCCGCACGTTGCCGGCGAAGAGGAAGGCATCCTGCGTGACGTAGCCGATGCTCTGCCGCAGGCTGTGGCGGCTGTATTCGGTGATGGGCACGTCGTCGATGCTGATGCTGCCGCTCTGCGGATCGTAGAAGCGCGTTAACAACTGGAACAATGTCGATTTGCCGGAGCCGGTGGCCCCGACGATGGCGACGGTTTGGTGCGGTCGCACGCGGATGTTGATGCCGCTGATGACGGGGCGCTCGGGGTTGTAGCCGAAGGTGACGTCTTGGAAGATGATGTCGCCCTGCGGACGCTCGAGGGCGCAGCCGTTGTCGAGGTCTTCCTCCTCGGGGTGGTCGATGATGTCGAAGACGCGACGCGCGCTGACGAGGCCGGTGACGATGGTTTGATTGACGCCATGTAGGCGCGATATGGGTTCGAAGAATAGGCCGATGAGCATGATGAACTGCAAGAGCTCGCCTGGGGTGGTGAGGCCTTTGATACAGCCGTAGGCACCGACGCCGAGCAGCGTGACCAAGCCGATGTCGCCCAGGAAACTCATGAGCGGATGATACACGGACCACGCGGCCATGAGGCGCATCTTGGCAGTGCGCAGGAGGCTGCTGGACTTCTCGAACTCGCGCTGCTGCATGTCTTCAGCGGTGTAGCTCTTGATTTGGCGCACGCCGGTGACGGTGTCGTGAAGGAGGGAGTTCAAGCGGCTGGCGGCCTCGCGCTCTTGCTTGGCACGTGGCTCCACCCAGCGGGCGAAGATCCAGCCGCCCGCAGCGATGAAGGGCGTGGGTAAGACAACGATGAGCGCGAGCTGCCAGTTGAAATAGAACATGCACGCGGCGCTGATGAGGATTTGCAAGGTGGCGGTCACGCCTTGCTCGATGCCTTCCAGGATGACGCGCTGGGTGGCGGGCACGTCATCGGCCATGCGCGTCATAACGTCACCCGTGCTCTGGCTGTCGAACCAGGAGAGCGGTTGGCGTGCGATCTTCCGGTGGAGCTGGCTGCGCAGGTCGAAGATCATGCGTTGCTCAAAGACGGCATTGACGCGGGTGCGGATGCTGAACAGGCCCTCTCGAATCAAGAATGCCCCGAGCGCGAGCCCGCCGATGGGGAGGATTTGATCCAGCCTGCGGTTCGGGATGATGTCGTCAAAGAACCAGCGCACGACACCTGGGAAGACGAGCACGAGGGAGGTGCCTGCGACGGCGAGGCAGAACTGGAGCAGGGCCATGCGCCAGTGGCGCTTCGCGAAGGTGAGCAGGCGGGCGGAGGGCATGGGGAAAGAAGTATTTAGTGCTTAGTGCGGAGTGGGTGCTGCGGCAACCGGCAACGAGCTGGCCACAGCGTGCGACAAAGCAAGATCAGTGATTGGAGGTTTTGCCTTTTCCTGCTCTAATGCGGCTCGAAATCTCCCCGACGCCTATGCCCTTCCTGATCGACGCTCTCGTTATCCTCGCCTACTTCGCGATCATTATTGGCATCGGCTTGAGCCAACGCAGCAAGAGCGACAGCGTGGAGGGCTTTACCTTGGGCGACCGACAAATCGCGTGGTGGGCAGTGCTGGCGTCTATCTTGGCGGCGGAGATTAGTGCGGCCACCTTCCTGGGCGCTCCAGAGTCGGGCTACAGCCGACAGAACTGGAGTTACGCGCAGTTCGCCATCGGCACGGTGCTGGCGCGCATCATCGTGAGCTTCCTGTTCATCCCCATCTTTTACCGGCACAATGTCATCTCGCTCTATGAGTTCTTAGAGACGCGTTTTGGGCCGACCACACGTTCTTTTGCTTCGATCACGTTCATGGTGACACGTGTGTTGGCGATGGGCACGCGGTTGTATGTGTCGGCAATCATCATGGTAATTGCAGTGGCCATGTGGCAGGGCGGTGCGGTGGATGCGAATACGAAGTTCTGGCTGTATGCGGGGGCCGTCGTGGTGGTCACGCTACTGACGGCGCTCTATACTTCAGTTGGTGGCATTCGCGCGGTGATTTGGACGGACTTCATCCAAGTCGGCGTGCTCGTGGCGTCGCTGGGCTTTACCATTCCTTATCTGCTGATGAACATCCCTGGTGGCTGGGGCACCGTGGCCGAGGTGATCAAGACACCTGCGTTCTTCGACTTCGCCAAGCCCGCTGACCCGGGGGCCTGGGCGTGGATCAAGAACGTGTTCACGGCGGAATACACGATCTGGGCGGCGATCATTGGCAGCACCTTTGTCACGATGAGCACGCATGGCATCGACCAGGACACGGTGCAGCGGATGTTGACTGCGAAGAACCGCAAGCAGAGCGCGTTTGCGACCATTTTGTCGGGTATCATCGACCTGCCCATCGTATCGGCCTTCATCCTGATCGGCATCTTGTTGAAGGCCTACTACGACGCGCACCCGAACCCCGGCTTGCCAGTCGAGACGCGCGAGGTGTTTCCGTTTTTCATCATGCACGAGATGCCCCCTGGGATGCGTGGCTTGGTCACAGCGGGCATCCTTGCCACGGCCATGGGATCACTTAGCACAGCGCTTAATGCGCTGGCCACGAGCTTGTCACGCGACTTCATCTTGCCGCGTCTGCCCGCCGACGCGCCAGAGTCCCGACGCATTGGGGTGCTGCGCTGGAGCACGGTCTTCTTCGCCGCACTTATCATCTGCGTCGGTGTCGCTACGGCTTGGTTTATGGCGCACAATCCGAAGGTGGAAATCTTGCCGCTAGTGCTCGGCATCCTCGGCTTCACCTTTGGCTCGCTGCTCGGCATCTTCCTCGTCGCGGTGCTGACGAAAACCCGCGGTAGCGATAAGGGCAACCTCTTGGCCATGTGCCTGGGCATCGTCGCCGTTCTCTACATGAGCAATGTGCTGGGCATTCAATCCAAGCTCGGCATAGAAGAGCCATTCGTGCTTTCCTTCCCTTGGCGCATCACGCTGGGCACCTTCGTGACCATCTTCGTTGCGTGCTTGTTCCGCACCCCGCAATCGAGGCAGACGAGTGCGGCGGATAAGGAGACGAGTTTGGATGCGGCGGGGGCTTGATGTGGACTTGAACTAGCCACTTCGCAAACCGCATCACCACGCCTCAAACCACCACCGACTGCCCTTCGACCATGATGTGCACGCGGTCGACGAGATCACGTTCGATCGCGGCAGCCCGCAGGCGAATAGCGGGCTCGTTCAGGGGTTCGCCCCCCAGTGGGAAGGTGTCGTGGTGCATGGGGATCATGTAGCCAGCGTTCATCATCTGGAAGGCATCCAGGGCTTCCTCTGGGTTCATATGCACGGGGCGTCCGCTGGGGGCGTCGTAGGCACCGATGGGCATCAACGCCACGTCGATGGCGGCGCGTTCGCCGATCTCTTTGAAGCCGTCGAACAAGGCGCTGTCGCCACAGTGGAAGACGGTGCGATCACTGCTCTGCATCAGGTAGCCGCCGAAATGTCGATGGGTGTCATGGATCATGCGGGCGCCCCAATGGCGGGCGGGCGTGAGGGTAATGTTCAGATCGCCCCAGTTGGTGCTCTGCCAAGTGTCGAGTTCGATGATGCTGCCGAAGTCGCAGCGTTTCACGATGCTGCCACAGCCACGCGGAACAATGATGGGTTGGCCATCGGCGATGCGGCGTAGGCTGGGCAGATGCAAGTGATCGAAATGCGCGTGCGTGACCAGCACCAAGTCAATCGGCGGCAGGTCGTGCGCATAGAGGCTGGGGTGGCGAAGACGCTTCACAGGGCCATGCCAGAGCGCCCAGTTTGGGTCGACAAGGATGTTAGCGCCTTCCATTTGCACCAGGAAGCCCGCGTGTCCCAGCCACGTGATTCCGATCTCATGCGAGGCCGTGTTTGGCACCGGATCGACCTCATGCCCTGGCTTACGCGGGGCAAGCAGGGTTGGAATCAAGACGTCGCCGAGGAATTGAAGATTGCGCTGCTGCCAGCCTTGTTTCGGCAGCAAGCCCACCTTGTTCTCATCTTTCACCCACTGGTTGCTGAGCCAGCGCTTCCCGGCAGCGAGAGGGCCACCCGACGAGGAAGAGAGATCGTTGACCATGGACTTGGAATGGCAGGCTAACAAGTGCAAGGTAAGGACTGCGCCGCCTGCTGACAAGCGCATCTTCATCCCAGTCATGACTACGAACGACGCACTCTTCACCGCTAAGCAGCAGCTCCGACAACAGATGCATGAGCGTTTGCGCGCGGCGAGCGCTGAGCAGATTGAAATGGGCTCAGCTCAGATTCTTCAGCACCTGATGACTCATGACGCATGGCTTCCGCCCAAGGCACATGTGGCCTTCTTCGGTGGTCTGATGGGAGAGCCGGAACTGCGCCCGCTGATCCCCTGGCTGATTGCACGTGGCTGCACGCCTGTGTTTTTCGGCTGTGCCGATGACCAACTGTTGCCCAAGGCTGTGCAGAGTGGCGATGAACTGCAGCGCGGTGTGTTTGGTGTTTGGGTTCCGCGGGACAATTTGCCCATGGTCGAGCCGAGCGCTCTAGATGTCATCTTGACACCAGGATTGGCCTTCGATGTGGTGGGCCATCGTCTGGGTCGTGGGCGCGGCTATTATGACCGCTTTTTTGCCGACCCACGGGTCAGGGCGCTACGCGTGGCCTTGGGCTTCGATTTCCAGTTAATTGATGCCGTGCCGGTTGAGATTCATGACGCAACGATGCACGCCATTATCACGGAGACGGGTGCGAAGATGCAAAACTAGATTGCGCCTGTGCTCCATCCCTCTAACCTTAATCCCCTATGGCAAAGCAAGTGTTAGGCAAAGGATTGGGAGCGCTCATCGGCACGCCCGGTGTCGGTGGTGTCGCGAAACCACCCGCTTTGTCGCAGCCATTGCCCACGGATGCCGTGCGGCGTGTGCCGCTGGATGATGTGGTGCCCAGCCCGCTGCAACCCCGTAAAGAATTCCAGGCCGAGCAACTGACCGAACTCATGGAGTCGGTGCGTCAGCACGGCATCATCCAGCCGCTGATCGTGCGGCAGGTGAATGGCAAGATGGAGCTGATCGCAGGGGAACGCCGCTGGCGTGCCTCGCGTGAGTTGGGTCTGAAGGTAGTGCCCGTAATCATGCGCGAGGCGAGTGATCGCGACGTGCTGGAAATGGCGCTGATTGAGAACCTGCAACGCGAAGGCCTGACCGCGATTGAAGAAGCCAGTGCGTATGCTCGCCTGTCGAGAGACTTCAACATGCGTCAGGAAGACATCGCTCAGCGCGTGGGCAAGAATCGCGCGACGGTGGCGAACTCCATGCGTCTGCTGGACCTGCCCACACATGTGCAAAGCATGCTGTCCACTGGGCAGATCACGACGGGTCACGCCAAGGTGTTGCTCAGCCTGAAGAACAGCAGCGATCAAGAGGCTTCCGCCCAAGAAATTGTGCGCAAGAGTCTGACCGTGCGTGCGGCCGAGCGCTTGGTCGCCCAGATCATCAGCCCGCCGAAGAAGGTGGAACCGGTGAAGCTAAGCGTGGACGTGCAGCAGGCGGTGAAGGCGGTGACTGAGCGGCTGACCGGTCACTTCACCACCAATGTCAGCATCTCCCACGCGGATAAGAAGGGCCGCATCGAGATCGACTACTACGGCACCGAAGATTTGAATCGTCTGCTCGCGCTCATGGGCGTGGAAGAAGAAAGCTTTAGCTGAATGTCGAATGACCCATGATAAAAGGAGCACGAAAGACGAAAGTCGAGTGGGCTAGCCGTTACACTATGCGTTCATGCGGCATGGGAGCTTCGACATTTTTTCGTTACTCTTCATGGGGCTTCGGGCTTTGGTGCATGGTCATTGTTGCTTCATGCTCCCCATCGTCTAGTCACCCTGAAGAGCCTGCTGTCCGTGCGCATGTGGAGCATTACTTCGCCACCTGGTCCGCGCAGGACATGGACGGCTACGGCGCATGCTTTCAGCCGCAGGCGCGCATTACCTTTGTGACCCCGCAGGGCACCAACACTCAAGGGTTGACCGATTTCTTGCACGGTCAGCGCCTGACGCATGAGACCGCGAGCTCGCCTATGTCCGAAGTGCCGCTGGAGATCAAGATATGCGTCGGCAATCGCATTGCGACAGCCGCAGTGAAGTGGGAGCTGCGCAAGCAGGGTGGCAACAAGACGGGGATGGATTTCTTCACACTCGCAAAAGCACCTGAAGGCTGGCGCATTGTGGCGCTGGTTTGGGAACAAGACTGAAACAACCTCATGGCCAAAGCTAACAAGACTCATTCTGCACCGTCGGTGAATGCCCAGCCAGACGCTAGGTCAGCCCCGACCGCGCCACCACTTTCGCAAGCGCTCCTCGCGTTGATCGTTTTTTTCTCGGGGGCAGCGATCATGGTCATCGAGATCTCGGCGTATCGCCTGCTAGCACCTCTGTTCGGCAACAGTGCCTACACCTGGACAGCGCTGATCGGCGTGGTGCTGATCGCGTTCAGTGCCGGCGGCTATCTTGGGGGCTGGTTGTCCGAGAGGCGGTCGGACTTTACGCTTCTCGCCTGGCTTCTCGCAGGTGCGTCGGTGCTGATCCTGTTTGTTCCGGCGATGCATGTGCTCATCGCGCCTTCGTTTGAACGGGCAGGTTTGATCTCAGGGCCGCTGATGGTATCCGTGCTGCTCCTGTTGCTGCCGGGCATCTTGCTTGGGGCTGTTTCACCCGCGTCGCTGCGCCTTTACTCGCTGCTGGGTAAGGATGCTCACGTCGGAGTTGCTGCGGGAACGGTGTCTATGCTGGGATCGTTGGGCAGCTTTGCGGGCACACTGATCACCGGCTTTTATTTGGTTTCCACATTCGGCGTGAAGAGCATCTTCATAGGCTCTGGCGTGGCTTTGCTGCTGCTCGCGGTCGCTGCCTTTTTCATGGCTCGGAACACGCCGATGCAGCAGCTGCCCGTTTGGTTGGCGGGTCTGGTGGCTGCGCTGGTGGGGGCTACCACGAGCGAGCCTGCCGTGGCCAATGTCATCCACGAAGAGAGTTCGTATTACCACCGCATCCAAGTGATCGAGCAAGGGCAGGGCGTTCATGCGCAGCGCTATTTGCATCTCGATTCCACGCTGGAGGGCGGCATGAGGACCAGCGATGGCGGGATCGTGCTTGAGTATCAACGCTTCTGGCAGGTGCCGGTGATGAAGCCTGGGTTTCAGGTCAAGCGGGCGCTATTCATCGGGGCCGGTGCCTTTGGGATGCCGGAGCAAATGTCGAAGCAGTTTCCTGAGGCCATCATTGATGTCTGCGAGATCGACCCGCGCGTGATCGAGATCGGTAAGCAGTTTTTCAAGCTCGATCAGTTTCCTCGCGTTCACGCCCATGCCGGGGATGCGCGGCGCTTCTTGGTGCAGAACCCAGACGCGAAGTATGATTTCATCTTCGGCGACGCCTACAACGGCATTCGTCAGATCCCAGTGCACTTGGCCAGCAAAGAGTTTTTCCAGTTGGTGCATGATCGCCTGACCCCGCAGGGCATCTTTTTGATGAATGCGATCAGTGCGGTAGAGGGGCCGCGCGCGGAGTTGCTCGCGGGCATGTTGAAAAGCGTGGGCGATGTGTTTC
>CAXNNN010000106.1:0-9091 GCA_964203095.1 Verrucomicrobiaceae bacterium
AGGTGGCTGCTTTTGCGGAGGCGTGGTGGGTTCCTGTGGCTTCATACGAGGCGGATGGGAAGCAGAGCGTGGGATGATCCTGCGTGCAACCTTGGGCACTATGCTTTGATAGAGCTTGCCGTTGCAACCCGCATGGCTTCTGCCCACAATGCAGTCTCCTCCCGATGGCCACCGCGACCTATGCTCCCACTGTTGTGATCGACGATCTCTACCCCTGCCTGGAGGGCGGACGGTATCCCATCAAGCGTGTCGTTGAAGAACCTCTGGAGGTGTATGCGGACATTTTTAAGGATGGGCATGATGTGATCTCGGCGCTGCTCAAATGGCGCAAGGTCGGGGCCAAGCGCTGGTCCGAAGCGCCAATGATCGGTTTGCCAAATGACCGCTGGAAGGGCGTGTGTAGCTTCAGTGCCCCTGGCCGATGGGAGTATGCGGTGGAGGCATGGGCCGACACTTACAAGACCTGGAAGCATGCCTTTCATGCGCGCTGGAAGGGCAGCGATCCCGACCTGCCAATCGAAGCGCAGGAAGGTGTGCGGCTGCTGACCGAGGGCGCAAAGCGGGCGCGTGCATCGGGTGTGCAGGAGGTCGCTACACAGCTCGAGGACTGCGCCGATATGCTGGGCAAGGTGCCGCCCGAGGAGATCATGGAACTGCTGCAAAGTGCGGAGCTTCAGGCGCTGATGGACCAGTATCCAGATCGCGAGCTGTCCACGCAGTCGAAGGTGCTGGGCGTGATCGCCGAGCGCGAGCGAGCGCGGTTCTCCGCTTGGTATGAGTTTTTCCCACGCAATGCGGAGGGCCGTATGGACAAGCATAGCACCTTCCGTGACTGTGTGGCGCGTCTGGATGACGTGAAGGCGATGGGCTTCGATACGATCTACTTCCCGCCGATCCACCCGATCGGGGAGACGAATCGCAAGGGAAAGAACAACACGCTGACTACGGTGCCTGGCGATGTGGGATCTCCCTGGGCCATCGGTGCTTCAACAGGCGGACACAAGGATGTGGAGCCTGCGCTGGGCACAGTGGAAGATTTTGTGTGGCTGGTGCAGCAGGCGCAAGAGCGTGGCCTGGAGATCGCTCTCGATTTCGCCATCAACTGCTCCCCTGACCATCCGTATGTGAAGGATCATCCGGAGTGGTTTTATCAGCGGCCCGATGGTTCGATCCGCTATGCGGAAAACCCGCCGAAGAAGTATCAGGACATCTACCCGATCAACTTCCACTGCGCAGACTGGAAGAACCTATGGCGCGAGCTGATCAGCGTAGTGCTGTTCTGGGTGGATAACGGCGTGAAGGTCTTCCGCGTGGACAATCCGCACACCAAGCCGGTGTCGTTCTGGGAGGAGTTGATTGCCGAAGTGCAAGCGCATGACCCAGAAGTGATCTTCCTGAGTGAGGCCTTCACCAAGCCGAAGATGATGCAGACGTTGGGCAAGGTGGGCTTCACGCAGAGCTACACCTATTTCACCTGGCGCACGACGCCGCAGGAGATGCGCGAGTATGCGACCGAGCTGACGCAGAGCGAGATGCGCTGGTATTACCGTGGCAATTTCTGGCCGAACACGCCGGACATTTTGCCGCATGAGCTGCAAAACGCTTCGCCTGCTAAGTTCCGCATTCGCGCGGCCCTCGCGGCCACGCTGTCCTCCACCTGGGGCATGTATTCAGGCTTCGAGCTTTGCGAGGGCGCGCCCTTGCCCGGCAGGGAAGAGTATCTGGACAGTGAGAAATTCCAACTGCGCCATCGTGACTGGAACGCCCCGGGGAACATCAAGGGCTTCATTCGCGAGATGAACCGTGTCCGCCGTGAGCACCCAGCCATGCACTTGTATGACAACCTGCGCTTCCACCGCGCAGACCATGGTCAGATGCTATGCTACAGCAAATGCACGCCGGATTTCCAGGATCGGCTGCTCTTCGTGGTCAGCTTTGATGCCGTGCACGAGGCGGCTGGGAATGTCCATCTGGACCTTGGCCTGCTGGGGCTGGATGCTGCGTGGCCTTACCAAGTCAAGGATCTGCTGCATGGTCAGAGCTACACTTGGCAGGGCAGCACGAACTTTGTCATGCTCAGGCCGCATGGCGTGTCCATGCACGCCTTCCAGTTGATTCAATAAGCAACTAACTGCCCGGCTGCCCGATGGCGAGCACTTTCATGCGGAACAGGCGGTGCTCGACAGCCGTCGGGATGCCTGTTCGTGCTTGATCCGGAGATGGCTGCGAGCGTGAGTAAAAATAGAGTTTTCCATCCTGTCCAAAACATAGGCCGTCTGGCCAGAGTAACCGAGCGTCGGAGCTGAGGACACGATATTCTCGGTTGTCAGGATCAATGACCCCAATAGCGCGGCCTTGAATGTCGCCAACGTAGAGGTTGTTCTTCGCATCAATGGTGAGCGAGGCGGCAGCGGGTTTGCCTGCGTAGCGTTCAATGGCGGAAGCCAGCTTGGCATCGGAAACCCCTGGGTCACGCAGCAGGGCGATGGGTAGGCGGTAGACAAAGCGCGACTGAACAGGAGCGAAGTAGAGCCACTGGCTTTTGCGGTCCATGACGAGAGAGCGAACTCCGCCATGCGGCACCAGCGCCGTGCCATCCAGACGCTTGGTCTCCTTTCCGGTGCGCGTGGTGCTCAGGGTCACAGACGGATCGGGGACAACTGAAGGATGTCCTTGCAAGCATCTGCGATTAATGCCTGTCGCACGGTCCAAGACAATGATGGCGGCATTGGCTCCGTTTGCGGGATCGCTGATGAAGAGATTAGAGGACTCCGTATCGACAACGATGTCGGAGGCGAAGGAGCCTGCTACGATGGCAGGTGGCGAAAGGTAGAGCACTTGCTGGACCCGCTGCTTGTCGTCGTTCCATCCGATCACCTTGGGTGGGATTTCCGAGCGCCGTCCATTGTCGAGTAACCAGATGAGACCAGCTTGGTCAACCTGGAGAGACTCCACCGCGTCGAGTGGAGTCGCTACGCTCGCGTCTCCCAGGCTCATTTTTTCCGAGGGGAAAGGTGTGACCTCACCCGACTTGGTGATGCGCACCGCCCGGAGCCGGGGCTTCTCCGATTGGTTGACACCCAAGACCCAAGTGCCATTCGGCGCTAGCGTGACTCCCGACGGTGCCAGTGTGAACTGAAACACCGTTTCCAGGTCCGGGTTATCCCCCTCGCCAGCGGTTGCCGCGGCAATGCCGCAGGCTACGCCCAGAACGCATACAAGTTTTCTCAAGTTAGCCGGCCCGCGCCACGCATGGTCTTGCATGGCGGAATTGGTTACCAGTTTTTGATCCACTTACCACTGATAGCCACGTCTTGTTTTGCACCAAGGGAGATGTCATTGGTGCCTGTTTCGCTCTCAGCATAGGACCAGAGATCGTAGGTGCTGTTGACAGTGGTGGTGTTGGCCCGAATGGGCTCATTAGGGCCGGCTTTAGGTGGGCCAAGTGTGTATTGGAACGGGCGTCCAAAACCATCCACAATCATGTAGCCCTTGCTCGACTTAAGCCACATTTCCTTGGGCATTTCTGTTAGCTTGATGCGCTGGAGTTCATCATTCTCCACCCGTCCATCCGACTCGCTGCCGCCTCCGCTCGCCAGCTTGATATTCGAGCTGCCGTCGCCGCTGAGTGCCTGATAAAGCATCAGCGAGCCGCCGATGTAATACTTTGATTTGCCGAACTCCATCGATTCACCCACACCCTTAGACTCGGGATACTCACCGAAGTCGGAGTGGTAGCTTTCCAAGCCGGACATAATCGCACGGTGGAATGCCGACGTACGATTGCGCGAGGATTGAGTCTGCGCGTGGCGGAAGCCCATGAGGGTTAGCGATGCCAGCAAGCCCATGATGGAGATGACCACCAGGAGTTCTATGAGAGTGAAGCCGCCAGCGATACGGCGTGGAGAGCGAAGGATATTCATAGCAGTTAGCTTTCCGCAGACCAGGAGGCTTAGCCTTGGTTGAGGTTCTGAATGACGCTGATCAGCGGCAGGAAGAGAGCCATAACGATCGTGCCGACGACAACGGCAAGAAGCACAATCATCAACGGTTCAAGCATGGAGGTCAGCGCTGACACGGAGTTATCCACTTCGTCTTCATACACGTCTGCGATCTTTAGAAGCATCTCAGGCAGCTGGCCGGTTTCTTCACCCACGTCGACCATGGAAATAACCATTGGAGGGAAGACGCCACTAGATTCCAACGGTGCCACCATGGATTCACCTTCCTTCACGGCGTCATGGACCTTAGTGATGGCGTTGGATACGACCAGATTGCCCGCTGTTTCGCGGGTGATGTTGAGCGCCTGCAAGATAGGCACGCCCGAGGTGACTAGTGTTCCCAAGGTGCGGGTGAATCGGGATATGGCGCTCTTGCGCTGCACATCACCGAAGAGCGGCAGCTTGAGCTTCATGCTGTCGATGCTGACTTTGCCGCCCGGCGTGGAAGAGAAGATCTTCCAGGCAATGAAGATCAGGGCGAGACCGACGAGAATGTGCGGGAAGTAGTCGCCCATGTTGCGGCTGACACCGATGACGAGCTGGGTTAGGGCGGGCAGCTTGGAGCGGCCGCCGGGGATCATGTCATCGAAGATCTTCTCGAATTTAGGCACAATTACCAACATCAGGAAGACCATGATCAATACGGCGATCACCATCACGATGAGCGGATACACCATGGCCGCGACGATCTTGTTCTTCAGTTTCTGGGCCTTTTCTTGGTATTCGGCCAGACGGTTGAGAACGATTTCAAGCACACCACCCAACTCGCCCGCCTTCACCATGTTGATGTAAAGCTTGTTGAAGATCTTGGGGAATTGCGAGAGGGACTCCGAGAAGGTGCTGCCCGTCTGCACGCTGTCGGCCAGCGTGGTGATGGTGCGCTTCATGTTGGGCACGGGCTCCTGACGGCCCAGCACGGTGAGGCCGCGCAGCAAGGGAAGACCGGAATCAATGAGCGTCGCCAACTGCCGGGTAAAGACCATCAAAGTCTTGCTCTTGACGGTGATATTGCCCGCAGGTTTGGCGCTGGATTTACCCTTGGTTTTGGTGTTTTTGCTGGCGCGGCTCTTGATGGCGCTGACGTCGCCCTTGCCTTCCTGAACCACTTGCGTGGGGTACATTTGCTGCTGGCGCAGGAGATTGATGGCATCCGTATCGGACGAGGCATCAATGGTTCCTGCAGTTTCCTGACCGTTGGCATCAAGGGCTATGTAGTGAAACGTCGGCATAAGCAGCGGGGCGATGAACGAAATTCGTGTGAGTAATTCAAGAGATTAGCCAAAGCATGAAAGGGTTGTCGATGCAAAAAGCGCATTTATCCCCGATGAAATGGGCAAAAGGCGGCATCGGGCTCCTTGGCTTCAGGTGTATTTAAGCACTTCCTCAATGGTGGTGACGCCGTCGAAGATATTGCGCACGCCATCCTCGCGGAGGGTGGTCATGCCCATTTCGATGGCCTTTTGCTTCAGCACAAGCGTGGGAGCTTTTTTAGTGACCAGGTCACGCAGAGTGTCATTCATATCGAGTAGCTCAAACAGGCCTCTGCGGCCCTTGTAGCCAGTGTTGCCACAGGTGCCGCATCCAGCACCGGTGAAGAACTGCTTGCCGTGCGTGTCAGTGCTGGTCAAGCCGAGTTGATTGAGGATGCTTTGGCTTGGGTCGTAGGAGGTCTTGCAGTTTTTGCAGATGGTGCGCAGCAGGCGCTGTGCTAGCACGCCTTCCAAGGTCGCTGCGACCAAGAAGGGCTCAACGCCCATGTCGACTAGACGCGTCACAGCGCCTGCAGCGTCGTTCGTGTGCAAGGTGCTAAGCACCAAGTGTCCCGTGAGCGAGGCCTGGATAGCGATCTGTGCCGTTTCCATGTCGCGCATTTCTCCGACCATGATGCGGTCTGGGTCTTGTCGGAGGAAGGCGCGCAGCGCACGGGCGAAGGTAAGGCCTACTGCGTCATTGACGGGCACCTGCATGATGCCATCCATCTCGTATTCCACCGGGTCTTCTGCAGTGAGCAGCTTGGCGTCGATGGTATTGATCTCACGCAGCGCGGCATACAGCGTAGTCGTTTTGCCAGCACCCGTCGGGCCAGTGACAATGAAGATGCCGTTGGGCTTATGAATCGTGTCGGAGATGTAGCTGTAGAGATACTCCGACATGCCCAGATCAGTGAGCTTGAGCTGGATGGAGGAACGGTCCAGCACGCGCAGCACCACGCTCTCCCCGTGCTGGGTCGGCAGGGATGATACACGCATGTCCACTTGGCGGCCTTCGCAGGTGGTCATGATACGACCATCCTGTGGGATGCGTCGCTCCGCAATGTTCATGTTGGACATGACCTTCACGCGCGAAATGATCGAGTTCGCCAAGTGCACGGGCGGCGGAGCCATTTCATACAAGGCACCGTCCACACGGTAGCGAATCTTGAACTCGGTCTCAAAGGGCTCGAAATGAATGTCGCTGGCCTTTTCCTTGATGGCTTGCGTGAGCACCAGATCAACGAAGCGCACGATGGGGGCGCTGTTCGGGTCGGCTTCTTGGTCCTTGCCCTTCTCAGCGGAAAGGCCGAGCTGTTTGAATATGGCGTCGAACCCCTCGGTAGCGGTACCGTAGTGCTTGTCGATCAAGCTCTGCACCTGGGAGATACGGGCCACCACTGGCACAATGTCTTTACCCAAGGCGAAGCGCAGATCTTCGATTAGCTGAGGGTTCATGGGGTCGGTGAAGGCCACCTGCATAGCGGTGGAGGTCAGGTTGACCGGGAAGGCTCCGTAAAGCTTCGACATTGCCGCTGGCATGATGGCGATCAGCTCCGGCGGTGGTTCGAAAGCGCTCAGATCAAAGTGTTCCGCGCCGATCTCTTCTGCCACGATGGCCCAGAATTCGTCCTCATTGCTGAAGACACCAAAGTCCAGCAGCACTTGCTGCACTTCCTTGCCGCTCTCAGCGGCTTCGTGAGCGACATCGTAGGCCACGCCATCGTCGATGACGCCGCGGTTTTTGAGCATGTCCACTACGTTTTGGGCAGTCATATCTGGAGAAGTGAGAAGGGGTAAGTGAAAAGTAAAAAGGTAATAGAGTAACGTGGTGGGATTAACTTACTGGGTGGGGTTCAGGCATTGAACTTCTCACTTTTCGCTGGTCCCTTGCTAGTCGCGTTAATCAGCATCGCCCATGGTGGCCTCGATAACTTCATCAGCGGTGGTCATGCCAGCGAGCACTTTGCGCACGCCGTCTTCACGCAGAGTTCTCATTCCCAGTTCGCGGGCACGCTTGCGAATCTGCGGCGTGGTCAACTCATCATTCACCATGCCGCGCACTTCATCGTTCATGTTGAGGATTTCGATCAGTGCCATACGGCCGCGGAAGCCGTTGTTGCGGCAGCGCTTGCAGCCTGTCGGTCCCATCATGTTGGCCTCAGCTGCCTGCATTTTGTCGATGCGCAGGGCGCGTAGTTCCTTGTCGCCCGGAATGGTAGCGGTCTTGCAGTCGCCGCAGAGCTTGCGCACTAGGCGCTGGGCCATGATCGAGCGCACGGCGGAGGAGATCAGGAAGGGCTTGATGCCGATGTCAGCCAGACGAGCGACGGCGCTCGGTGCGTCATTGGTGTGCAGCGTGCTGAAGACCAAGTGACCGGTGAGGCTGGCGTTGATCGCAATACCGGCCGTTTCCATGTCTCGAATCTCCCCGATCATGATGATGTTTGGTGCCTGACGAAGCATGGAGCGCAGGGCGGCGGCGAAGGTCATGCCGACGTCTTCCTTGACCATGACTTGGTTGATCCCCGCGAGCTGATACTCGACGGGGTCTTCCACCGTGATGATCTTGCGGTCTGGGCGATTGATGAAGTTCAAGCACGCGTAGAGCGTCGTGGTCTTGCCCGAGCCCGTGGGGCCGGTGACCAGGATGATGCCGTCGGGTAGGCTGAGCTGCTTCTCGAAGTTCTCTTGGTCATCACTGAGGAAGCCCAGGTCGGCCAAGCCAAGGCGCAGGCCTGACTTGTCCAGAATACGCATGACCACACTCTCGCCGTGGTTGGTCGGGATCATCGACACGCGCAGATCCAATTCTTTGTCCTGATACTTGGTCTGAATGCGTCCATCCTGGGGCACGCGCTTTTCGTCGATGTTCATCGATCCGGTCAGGATCTTGTAGCGCGCAATCATCGAAGACAGGAGGCGCTTCGGATGATGCTCCACGTCATGCAGTACGCCATCGATGCGGTAGCGCACGCGCACATCCTTCTCTAGCGGCTCAATGTGAATATCGGAGGCACGGGCCTTAATGGCCTCGATCAAAATGTTCTGGCAGAGACGGATGACAGGGGCGTCACCACCGTCTGCACCGCCCGTCGCGGCGGTGATGTCGGCCTCGTTTCCGTAGAGGTTGGACTGCAAGACTCGAATCAAGGCCGGAGTGGCGCAGAAGAACTCGATGTCGGGTTGCAGCACGTGGGGCAGGGCATCCAGCGTCTCGAAATCATAGGGGTCAGAGACGGCGATCTGGAGCGCTCCGGTCTGCGAGACGCCCAGGGGGGCGACTTTGTAGCGACGGGCCACCTCTTCTGGGACGGAGGCCTTCATCTCTGGGCTGGCGACGTAGCCATGCAGGTCCACGAACTCCATGCCCGAGTTGACGGCCAGTGTTTGGCTCACTTGCTCGTCGGACACCGCGCCGGTCTTGATCATGGTCTCAACCAGTGACTCGGTCGCTTTTTTCAGGCCTTTGGCGGTAGCGATTTCTTTATCGCCGATCAGGCCGGCTTCTTGGAGCAGGGTGAGCAGATACTCTTCGTTGGAATACATGCGAGATAAGGTGGGGGAAACTCGGGTCGGGAAACGCGCCGGTGGTCCATAAAACCGGCTTTTTTTCAGATTAGCGTGTTGGGCGAAACAATGTCAACGCCGCAGGCCGATTGGCGAAACAAAAAACGCGCTGTGGATTGACCCGGAAGTGTCCGTGTGATCGTTAAAACATAAGTGCGGATGGTTGGCGCTCCAACGACAGGTTGGAGCGGTCTTGAAAGAGAACACAACCAACCATCCGACATGAAAAACAGAGCATCAAAACAGACAGAAGAGCAAGCAGAGAACGAA
>CAXNNN010000107.1:0-9079 GCA_964203095.1 Verrucomicrobiaceae bacterium
CTACTGCGATTGATCCACACGCATCTGGAGGGCTTCACCACCTCGTCGCCGATCAAGGTCGTCGCGCTGGAACTCAAGCCTACACAACCTGGGCAAAACCAGAACGACTTGTTTGAGCACAGCCTGCGTGACCCGAATCGCTTCGCGGAAACCTTGGCACAGTTGGAGGCTTTGCTGGGATCTGAAAATGTCGGTGCGCCCCTGCTGCTGCCGACGCACCGCCCCGATGCCGTGCGCATGGCTTCGTATGTCGAACCGGCTGAGAAAGAGGCCTCCAACCCGACCCACGCAGCAGCTTCGGCCATGCCTCTGCGACGTTTCCGTCCGCCGCTGCCCGCGCAGGTGCGGGTCATCAATCGGAAACCGATTGAAATCAGCGCCGGCCCTATTCAAGGCCGTGTGCTCGCCCATCGTGGCCCCTGGCTAATGTCCGGCGATTGGTGGGACACGCAGCGCTGGTCACACGAGGAATGGGATGTGCAACTGGCGGATGGACTGCTGTGCAGGCTGAAGCGTGAGAACGCAGGCTGGAGCGTCGAAGGCCTGTATGCATGAACGGCTCAAGTCATGCCTGCCGAACTTCACGCTCGCTCATGCTTCAGCTTTCTGCGCGCTGCTTCTACACCGGAGGAGATGCTGCGGCGCGCAGCGGAATTGGGCCTCACACACATCGCACTCACGGATCGCGATGGCGTGTATGGCTCCGCGCGAGCGCATCACGAGGCCAAGAAGCTGGGCATCCACGCCATCGTCGGCGCTGAACTCACGATGGAAGATGGCGGTGTGCTGCCGGTGCTCGTTCGCACTCGCCTGGGCTATCAGAACCTCTGTCGGCTGATCACGCGCTCCAAGCTGAACGCACCCAAGGGCAAAGCCGTGGTCACCTGGGATGAGCTTTCCGCCTTCACGGAAGGATTGGTCTGCATCACAGGAGATGCGGATAGCGCTCTGCAAGTCGCCTTGGCAAAAAGCAAAGAGGAAGCCAGCGCGCTGGCGCAGCGTCTCGTTCATCTCTTCGGCCCCGCGAACGTGCATGTGACGATTCAACGCCATCGGATGCGTGGCGAACGACGCACGGAGTCCCTGCTCTGTGATCTCGCCGCGCTGCACAAGCTGCCAGTCGTCGCCTCCAACAGCGCGTGCTACGCGACGATGCAGAGGCGCGAGTTGTTCGACGCCGTGACCTGTCTGCATCATCACACCCATCTCGATGCCGCCGGCACGTTGCTCGCCTCTAACTCCCAGCGTTACCTGAAAGGCCCGCAGGAAATGCGTACCCTGTTTGCTGACAAGCCGGAGGCCATCCGCCATGCGGACCGCCTCGCTGACAGCCTGGAGTTTGGCTTGGAAGACCTCGGCTACAAGTTCCCTGATTACCCCGTGCCGCCGGGCCATGACATGGCATCGCTGCTGCGCGAGGTGACGTATCTCGGCGCAAAGCAACGCTACGGCGCACTGCTGCGCAAGGAAGTCACCGCTCAGTTGGAGCACGAGTTGAAGTTGATCAGCAAGCTCGGCTTCTGCGGTTATTTCCTCATCGTCTGGGACCTCATGAAATGGGCGAAGGACACCCGTGGCATTCTCTGCCAAGGCCGTGGCAGCGCGGCGAACAGTGTCGTGTGCTACTCGCTCGGCATCACCAATGCGGACCCGGTGGGCAGCGGCCTGCTGTTCGAGCGCTTCCTCAGCGAAGGGCGCAACACATGGCCGGACATCGACATCGACTTTCCCAGCGGCGAGCATCGCGAGAACGTCATTCAGGAAGTGTTTCGCCGCTACGCTCCGTATGGCGCAGCGATGACGGCCAACGTCATCACCTATCGCGGTCGCAGTGCCATGCGCGAGATGGGCAAGGTGCTCAACCTGCCCGAGGACATCCTGAACCGCTTCAGCGATCAGTATGCCAGCGGCGACTTCCCCCACACGCTGGAGGTTCAGGATCAATTACAACGCGCAGGCTTGCAGGGCACGCATCCACGCCTACCCACACTAATCAAACTTTACCAATCCATCTACGGCCTACCGCGCCACCTGGGTCAGCACAGCGGCGGCATGATCATCTGCGACACAGGACTAAACAGCGTGGTGCCGCTGGAGCCCGCGACCATGCCGGGCCGCACCGTGGTGCAGTGGGACAAGGACGACTGCCACGACCTCGGCATCATCAAGGTGGACCTGCTCGGGCTTGGCATGTTGGCCGCCATGGAGGAAACACTGGCCATCTGCACGCAGCGTGGGCGCAGCGTAGATCTAGCCACTCTACCGAAGGATGATGCGGCGACTTATGAACTGATGCAGCGGGCCGATACCGTGGGCACCTTTCAGATCGAAAGCCGCGCGCAGATGGCGACGCTGCCACGCATGAAGCCCCATTGCTTCTACGACGTGGTGATCGAAGTCGCCATCATCCGCCCTGGCCCCATCGTTGGAAAGCTGGTGCATCCCTATCTGAATCGTCGCAGCGGCAGGGAACCCATCGACTACATCGACCCTCGATTTGAGCCGGTGCTGGCACGCACATTGGGCGTGCCGTTGTTTCAGGAACAAGTGCTGCGCATGGCCATGGTGATCGCGGACTTCACCGGCAGCGAAGCCGAAGAACTGCGCCGCGCCATGAGCTTCCACCGTAGCGACGAACGCATGGCCGCCGTGATGGCGAAGCTGCGTGCTGCGATGGCCAGCAAAGAGGTTCCTCAGGAGACGCAGGATCGCATTGTGCAAAGCATCCAGAGCTTCGCGTTGTATGGCTTCCCAGAAAGTCACGCCATCAGCTTCGCCATCATCGCGTATGCCAGTTGTTGGCTGAAGGTGCATCGCACCGTGGAGTTCTACGCGGGACTGCTCAATCACCAGCCAATGGGGTTTTACTCGCGTGCGACCTTGCTTAAAGACGCGAAGCGACATGGCATTCGCGTGCGACCCGTCTGCGTGGTCGCTTCCCACACTCGTTGCACCGTGGAGGATGATCACACGTTACGACTGGGCTTTAATCAGGTGAAAGGCTTCCATGCCACCGCAGCTCAAGCCCTGGTCGATGAGCGAACGACGGGAGAATGGCTCAGTCTGGAAGACCTGCTGAACCGCACACGCCTGAACAAAGAAGAGCGCCGGGTGCTGGCGAAGATTGGAGCCTTCGCCGCGCTGAGCACCCACCGGCGAGAAGCACTGTGGCAGGTGGAAAAGGAGCGTGAAGATTCGCTCTGGTCGCGAATCGCCAACTCAGCAGAAGCAGCGCCTCTAGCAGCCATGTCGCCCATCGAGCGACTCGAAGCCGACTACACGGGCCAAGGCCTGACGACGGGACCGCACCCGATGGCGTATGTGCGGAACCAATTGCCAGGCGTCATCTCAGCTCAGGAGGTTCAGCAACAAAACCACGGCCAGTTCATCATGGTCGCGGGCAAGGTAATCTGCCGTCAGCGTCCTGGCACGGCCAAGGGCAACATGTTCATCAGCCTGGAAGATGAAACGGGCATCGCGAATGTGTTTGTGTCATCCAAGCTCTTCGAGATCAACCGACTGACCATCACGCAGGAGCCGTTCCTCAGAATTCATGGACGCGTGCAGAGTGTGGAGAGTGTCGTCTCTGTGCTTGCGCTGATCATTGAGGCCCTTCCCTTTGAGATCGCGCTGAACCATCAGTCTCATGATTTTCACTGAGGCTGAGCAACGATCTTCCTTGCACTTTCATGGCCACTCAGGCGACAGTTGCAGCGTGTCCACCTCCGCTCACCCCTCTGGTTTGTCATTGCCGATTGATCCGCTGATCGCTCAGCAGCATTTGAATACACTCATCGCGAAGGTGGGGCAGGTCATTGTGGGCAAGGACGATGCGATTCGACTGGCCGTGACCTGCCTACTGGCGCGCGGACATCTACTGTTTGAGGACTTGCCCGGGGTGGGCAAGACGACTCTTTCACAAGCGCTGTCGAAGGCCCTGGGGTTGCAGTTCCGCCGCGTGCAATTCACCAGCGATCTGCTACCTGCGGACATCTTGGGCGCTTCGATCTTCGAGCGCGAAACCTCCAGCTTCATCTTCAAGCCAGGACCCGTTTTTGCTCAGGTGCTGCTGGCGGATGAAATCAACCGTGCCACACCCAAGACGCAGTCCGCGCTACTAGAGGCAATGGAGGAAGGCCAAGTCACGGCGGATGGACAAAGCCATCCACTGCCCGAGCCCTTCTTCGTCATCGCCACGCAGAACCCGACCACGCAGATGGGCACCTTTGCGCTGCCAGAGTCGCAACTGGATCGCTTCCTCATGCGTCTGGAACTCGGCGTGCCGGATCGTGCGGCCGAACGCGCCATGCTCATTGGAGAAGATCGCCGCGAAGTTCTGCGCCACCTGACGCCCGCCATGACCAGCGATGAACTGCGCGCCATGCAGCAGTGCGTGAAGTCAGTGCATGTGACCCCCGCCCTGCTCGATTACTTGCAGGACCTGCTCGCGGCGAGCCGTCAACATGGGCACGGCTTGTCACCACGCGCAGGCATCGCCATCCTTTCAGCGTCCCGCGCCTGGGCCTTGATGCATGGCCGCCCCATGGTCATCCCCGAAGACGTGCAAGCCATCGCCCCCTCCGTCATCGCGCATCGCTTGGAACATGCGGTGGAAGGCATGACTGGGCGCGAGTTGGCGAAGCGTTTGCTACGTGAGGTCGCAGTGGTGTGAAGAAGAGCATTAGAACCTGATAAGATTTGAGCCTTAGCAGCTGGCAGCTTCTCGACGTCTCTTTACCCCTCTAAGGCTCTAAACCTTTAAGGCTCTTCATCTCTCCCATGTCCCTCAGCCCCAACCGCCACACGCTCGCCCTCGCCGCTATCCTGGTAGGCATGTGGTATGCGGGCGCGGCGCAGCAGAATGGCGGCGCTTACTTGCTGGCTTTTTTGATGGGGTCCATGGCTGCGGTGTCCTGGCTTCATGCCAAGGCGAATCTGCGCGGCCTGCATTTGGAGGCGAGCGTGATTCCGCCCACGCGCGAAGGCGAGCCGGCGCGGGTGCCCTTGGTGCTGAGCGTGAAGGACGGACGCGCTCCCCAAGGCGTTGAGATCACGGCCCGGGGTGTGCAGCAGGCGATCTTCATTGATCGACTCTCGCTGGATCAACCGCTGCGGGTGGAGTTGCGAGTGCCGGCGACCCAGGCTGGTCGGGAGCCCAGCATCACCGTCGTCGCCCGCAGTCATTACCCGCTCGGATTCTTCACCGCCTCGCGCGTGATCGAGATTCAGCAATCGCGACTGGTGCTGCCGCGTGCAGCGGGTGACTTGCCATTGCCTGCGGTGCAGGAAGAATCGACCAGCTCAGATGCCGAGTCGTCAGCCACGACCGTTGGCTCACATGTCGAGGGCGATGACTTCGCAGGCGTGCGCGAGTGGCAGCCCGGCGATTCGCTGCGGCACATCGACTGGAAGGCCTTTGCTCGCGGTCGCCCACTGATGGTGAAGCAGTGGTCAGGGGCTCCTGCATGGCTTGTATGGCTGAACTGGGAAGAACTGCACCTGCCAGCCAACGAACGACCTGGACAGCTCGCACGCTGGGTGGATGAGGCCGAGCAAAACAGGCTTCGATATGGCTTGCGACTGCCGAATCGTGTCATCAAGCCTGGACAAGGTGAGGCCCATCGGCTTCGGTGTCTGGAATCACTTGCTAGCCAAGGCGACCGATCTGGCAAAGGCAAACCTGCGGCGACCCACAGACAGCAGAAGCTCGCGGACTCGCACGAGACCAGCGACATCACGGGGCATCATGGCGTTCTACTGCTCGGTCTTTCATTACTACTCACCCTGGTGCCCTTGCTTGGCAGCGTGCCGTGGGCAGGTCCATTGGCCTTGATCGCAGCTCTGGGCCTTCGGGCGTGGCAGCAATGGCGCGGGCTGCGCGTGTCTTCCATGCCTCTGCGTTTGGCGATGGTCGCACTGGGTGCTGGAGGCACTTGGCTACAAGAAGGCAGCCTTCAAGGCCTGGAGACAGGCATTTCAACGCTGCTCGCCGTAACGGCAGGCAAGGTGCTGGAGGCGCGCTCACCGCGTGACCTGCAGGTGCTGGCCTTGCTCGGCTGGTTCCTGTGCTTGTGCGCTTTGACACTGGATCAGGCTATGGGTCGCTCGCTCTATGCGCTGGGCGTCTTCATGCTCATCACGATGGCCGTCGTCGGCCTGCGCAGCGGCAGTCGAGCGATGAAGCCCGCGATTCGAGTCGCAGGCACCGTGTTCGCCCAAGCACTGCCCTTTGTGCTACTACTGTTCTTCCTGTTTCCACGTGGGTCTTTCGACATCGCTCGTCGCCTGAATCGCGCGCTGGTGCATCAGACCGGCATGTCCACCACGCTCGATCCTGGAAGCGTCGCGCGACTGGCACAGACGGAAGGCTTGGCCTTCTACGCCACCATTGAGAATGCGCCGGTGCCCGACTACTCGCAGCGCTACTGGCGGTGCATCGTGCTGTGGCAGGGCGATGGTCTGCACTGGGAGCGCGGTGGCGGCCTGAGCCGACTGCCCCATGCCACGCCCTCTCGCGACAAGGAGCTGCGCCAGCGCATCATGCTGGAACCGCACGGCCAGCAGTGGCTGCCGGCGCTAGACCTGCCCACGCGTCCGCTCTCCAACACGGATGAGCACTACATCGCCTACGACGACGACACGCTGCGCACCTTCACCACCGTGGATGGCATGAGACGCTTCCGCGTGGCTTCGCATCTCACCCTGGAGAGCAAATCACTGCCCACCGATCATGAGCGCGCTGCGCTACAACTCCCGCGCAACGTGCCTGCGAAGGTGCGTGAACTCGCGCAGTCTTTCGCTCAAGGCAAGAAGCCGGGCGACATCGTGAATGCCGCGCTGGGCTACTTCAGCACGCAGGGCTTCCGCTACACCATCGAGCCCGGCACGTATGATTCGCGTCGCGGCCTGGAGGACTTCCTGTTCGATCGTCGCCTCGGCTTCTGCGAGCACTTCGCGGCCTCGTTTGCGACGATCATGCGGCTCGCCGGTGTGCCTGCGCGCGTGGTCATAGGCTACCTGGGCGGTGACTACAACGAGACGAGCAACTACCTCACTGTTCGCCAATCCGATGCTCATGCGTGGACCGAAGTGTGGCTGGACGGACAAGGATGGGGGCGCATCGACCCGACCGCTGCACTCGCTCCGGCTCGGCTCAATACCGACCTGCTCAGCTACCTGGAAAACGGTGCCGATGGCGTCGCTGGACAGGCCCGCAACAGTGGCGTGGGCCGCGTCTTGCAGCGTGCTCAGTTGTATTGGGATCACCTGAACTACCTCTGGTATGAGCGCGTGGTGCAGTTCGGCGAGATGGAGCAGAGCGAGCTATTCGCCGACTTGGGCATTCTCAAGTATCGCATCCGCACGCTCGTCTTGCTCGCCATCGGCCTCTTCGGTTTACCGCTGCTAGTGCTATGGTTCTGGATCAGCCGTCGAGCGCGGCATCCTGACCCCGCCGTGAGCGAGTGGCTATCCCTCTGCCGTCGTCTAGCCAAGGTGGGCGTGCCACGCGAGAAGCATGAAGGTCCCCTGGCTTATGCGCGTCGTGCAGGTCTCGTTTGCCCTGCCATTGCTGAGCCCTTGCTGCACGCAGCGCAGCTCTACACGCTGCAGCGCTATGGCAACGCCCCGGCGGACACATCGGCCCTGCGCACCGCCTTTCGGAGAATCACGCACCCGCGCTTGAAACCTGCGGCATCCACACAACCATAGCGCCCACTTTCTCACTCGCATGAAACCCACACTCCTCATCCTCGCTGCCGGCATGGGCAGCCGTTACGGCGGTCTCAAACAAATCGACCCCATGGGGCCACATGGCGAGACGGTGCTGGATTACTCCGTGTTCGACGCGATCCGCGCTGGCTTTGGCAAGGTGGTGTTCGTCATCCGTCGCGACTTCGAGGACGTGTTCCGCCAGCAGGTCGGGGCCAAGTTTAATCAGAAGATCCCCGTCGAGTATGCCTTCCAAGATCTGAATGATCTGCCCGCCGGTTTCAGCGTGCCCGAGGGCCGCACCAAGCCCTGGGGCACCTCGCACGCCATGCTCGCCGCTGAGTCCATCGTGCATGAACCCTGCGTCATGATCAATGCCGACGATTTCTATGGTCGCGATGCCTTTGCCTCCATCGCCAATCATCTGAGCACTGCTGCCCCCGCGAATGGCAAGAGCCAGTACTGCATGGTCGGCTTCAAACTGAGCAACACCCTCAGCGAGCACGGCAGCGTCGCGCGCGGTGTCTGCAAAGTCGATGACCAAGGCTTGCTCAGCTCCGTCACCGAAATGACCAAGATCTTCAAGACCGACACCGGCGCGGAGAACCGCGAGGTCGAAGGCGCGTATGTGCCGCTCACCGGCAACGAGCCTGTGTCGATGAATTTCTGGGGCTTCACGCCTGACTTCTTCGGTCACCTACGCGCCGCCTTTGTCGAGTTCCTGCAAGAGAACGGCACCTCATTGGCGAAGGAATGCTACGTGCCCAAGGTCGTGGACGACATGATCCAAGCCAACAGCGCCGACGTCCGCGTCCTGCCCACCACCAGCAAATGGTTCGGCGTCACCTATCCCGATGACAAACCCATCGTCGTCGGCAGCATCAAGGCCCTCGTCGATGCCGGGGAATATCCGGGGCCGCTATGGGCGTAGTGGATGGCGAAGCTTTCATCATTCAATTTGACCATGCCAACGATCCAACCTCGCAAGCTCTAGGAAGTCCGTCGCTGCGACAGCGCCGACGAGATGAGGACGTTGGCCATTGCGGACTGGCAGAAGCTTGGTTCTGCGGCGCGGAACCAAGCCGCCTGGGAAGTGGTAAAGGAATGGTGGGTAGCAAACAAGGGCGATCCAAGTGCCCTCAGCCTGCAAAAGACAATGGTGACAATCATTCGCAGACTCTGAGCGAACCGTCTTTCGTTTCAAAAAGGTAGGATCGTGCATGTCAGGCTTGAGGGCACACGTCAGATAGAAGAGCGGCCACCCTTTTCAACCCGGATGATGCAATAGAAGGCAGGCAAAGAAGCTGAGCGCTTGTCAGGCCAGGGGGTGACGGGTGTGGGAGCATCACCTTCATGGTGAAGCGACCCA